>RGUK01000411.1 GCA_010027825.1 bacterium | reverse complement strand
AAAACAGTGCAATATTTTAAACGTCTGTTGGCATGAAGATCGTTGTATCAGCGGGCGGACGCTTCCATGCACACCGCCTTGCCCAGCAACTGTTGCAACGGGATGCCCTACAACAGCTGTACACCTTCGACCACAACCCCACCGATCGCAGCAGCTTGCCAGCTGCGTATGTTTCTGTTCACGAACCCTGCAAGATTGCGGACAAACTTTTTGTCCGCCTGCACCTAGGGCGCGTGTGGAACAAAACCCATTTCAATCGGCTCAAAGATAATGTCTTTGACGCTTACGTGAGCAAAGAGCTTACCAAACAACGTGCCCCGGATATTTTCGTTGGCTGGGCAAACTACGCGGAAAAAAGTTTATTCGTCGCACGCCAACGCGGTACGAAATTAATTATAATCGAGTCAGGATCATGCCACATCAGCGTGCAAGAAGCCCTCATCAAACAAGAGTATGATCGCTGGGGGCTACGTACCCCGCCCATTTGTGAAAAAACAAAGAGCAAAATGCTGCGCGAATATGAAGCGGCGGACTATATCATGACCCCCTCACCCTTTGTGCAGAACAGCTTTCTAGAAACAGGCTTCCCCTCAGAGAAGATCTTGTGCGTGCCGTATGGCGCGGACACTTCATTCTTCACGCCAGCGCCAAACCCTCCAGAGGTCTTCACAGCACTTTTTGTGGGACTCATTTCACTGCAAAAAGGCATCCCTTATTTGCTTGAAGCTTGGCGACGTGCAGCCCTACCCACCAATCAAGCACGGCTAGTGCTGGTAGGAAACATGCAGCAAGACTTCTTAGCTATCAGAACCCGGTTGCCCATAACTTCTAACGTTCATTTTAGGGGGGGCGTTAGACCGGAAGTCTTGAAAACCTATTACCAGCAAGCAAGCATCTTTGTCATGCCCTCCATCCAAGAAGGGCTTACGATGGCTGTTGGAGAGGCTATCGCCAGCGGACTGCCAGTCATTGCAAGCACTCACACAGGTTGGGAGGGTCGGATCATACCAGGCGTTTCCGGCTCACTCTACAACCCCTATGACGTTGACCACTTGGCAGACCTATTGCGCTGGCACTTTTTGCATTATGAAAAGGCACAACAGCTTGCTGCAACCGCCCGTCAGCAGTTGGGAGCACATACCTGGGATGCGTATGGACAGCAAGTGTACGGGGCTTACCAACGAATAATGAACCATGAATAAAAAGCGCGTTTTGCTGGTTGGAGCTTTCAGTCATGATCCAACTGTCTATACCTACGCTTCCTCGTTTCATACCGCACTAGAAACTTTGGGATATCAGGTATTGCCCTTCAACTACCGCCCACGCCCTTCCTCTTTTTTACCAGGCACGAACCGCTTGAGCACCTACCTTTCACGCCTGCAGATTAACAAAAAACTGGTACAAGAGGCTCGCAGCTTCAAACCAGAGATCGTTTTTATCGTCAAAGGTGAAATGATCACCCCTCATGCCCTGCTACAGCTTAAAACGCTAGGTGCACGTATTGCCAACTTCTATCCAGACAACCCCTTTGCATTGTGGAATGGCAATTCCACGCCACATGTGCTACACGCGCTGCCCCTTTTTGACTGCTTCCTTTCATGGTCAGAAAGATTAACCCCGGCGCTGCTTGCCTCCGGTGCCCGGCATTCATGCCCCTTCCCCTTTGCTTACGATAGCGGTCTTTTCAACCCGAGCCTCACCTTCAGTGCTGCCGAGCTGGCCCCCTATGCAAGCGATGTCTGCTTTGTGGGGACATGGGAACCCAAACGGGAAGAGCTCTTGGAGCAAGCAATTCGGCAGCTTCCGCAGTACTCATTTGCCATCTGGGGGAATCATTGGGACAAACAAACGCGTTCCGCTCTAGTGCGCAGCAGACTGCGCGGCCCAGCAATTTATGGAAGCACGTTGGTCAAAGCCTACAAGGGGGCTTCTATAATTCTTAATTTCTTACGGGACCAAAACGCTGACGCTCATAACATGCGCTCCTTTGAAGCTCCCGCCCTGCACACGTTCCTGCTCAACGAGCGTTCATCCTGGTCTGCACAAGGGCTTTTTGTTGAAGGTGTTTCA
>RGUK01000042.1 GCA_010027825.1 bacterium | reverse complement strand
AGGTTCGTTCAGGTTGAGTAGGACCTTGCGAGCCATTTCGAGTGTGATCGGCTGGTTGGTAAGCGATGCAAAGGCTCCTATCCGAATCAGTGCACCTTCAAGTTCCCGAATGTTAGAGACGATGCGTGCGGCAATGAACTCTGCAACGTCATCTGGTAGAGACATGCGGTGCACGTCGCTCTTGCGATTAAGTATGGCTATTTTAGTTTCTATGTCGGGCGTTTGAATGTCGGCAACTAGCCCCCATTCCATCCGAGACTTGAGGCGGCTTTGCAGGCCGTGGATCTCTTTGGGGAAAGTGTCGCTTGAAAGGACAATCTGCTTTTGCTGCTCATGCAGAATGTTAAAAATATGGAAGAAGCTTTCTTGCGTTTGCTCTTTATTTGACAAGAATTGAATGTCATCAAACAAGATCAGGTCAACTTTTTGGTAACGGTTACGGAATTGGTGAGAGCGGTCGAACCGGATTGAGCTGATAAAATCATTAATGAAGGTATCTGCAGTTTCGTAGCGGATGATTAAATCTGGGCAGTGTTTGCGTGCCTCATTCCCAATAGCGTGCATGAGGTGGGTTTTGCCAAGGCCGGTGCCCCCATAAATGAATAATGGGTTGTAGACGTGCCCTAAATTTTGCACAATTGCCTGTGCAGCAGCATGGGCCAATGAATTACTTGGCCCGACTACAAAGTTATCGAAGTGATAGGCAGGGTTAAGCGCATTCCCGGTGCGTTGCTTAGTTGCGCGTTCAGAGACAACAAGTGCTTCGGACTGCTTGGCAACCATAACGGGGGGGCGAGCAGAAACGCTCGAGGGACCTGCTTGATTACTCACCAGCTCTGCATCATGTGCTACCGACGCCGGCATGATGGTGCGTGCCCGCTGTGCAGTTCCTGGTTGTTGGTTGACTTCAAATGCCAGGCGCAGCTGGTGGGTATTGAGGAGTCGTGCCAAATGGGTCTTGAGCAGCTCGGTGTAATGATCTTGAATCCAGCGGCTTACAAATTGGTTGGGCACGTGCAGCGTCGCGATGCCAGTTGTAGCATCCCAAGACTCTAAGCAAACCGCCTTGAACCAAGTTTCAACAACCTGGCTACCAGCTTCTGCCTTGATGATCTTTAAAAATTCATCCCAAATCAGTTGCACGAGCGCCCTCAAATAGTATTACCTGTTTGTTGCAGCAGTATAGCACATTCAGGTGCGTGGTCGTATTCTTTTGGGTAAAGATGAAATTATGAATATTTTCTGCGGGGTCTTGTGTCTTGCTTTGGTAACGATTTTGAGTGCATGCGGCAAAAAACCTGATGCAAAGCTGGCGCAAGCCTATTTTAAAATGGCCTTCTACGATCTAGGCGATCAGGGTAAGGGAAGTGGGGCGTACCACGATGCACTTAAGCATATTAACCAGGCACTTGCGTTGGCACAAAGGCCAGAATTCTATGCACTCAAGGCAACAACCTTATTGCACCTCGGGCATTTGGACGAGAGTGCTGCTTGCTTTAACCAGGCTCTTGCGCGACAGGGCGATGAAGAGCTGCGCGCGCAAATTTCCAACAACTATGCTTGTCTACTAGCGCAAAAGGGGCAGCTTGAGCAGGCCCGCGCGCTGTGGCTTGCGTTGACTGCTGATCCAGCCTATTCCACTCCTGAAGTTGCTTGGGTGAATTTAGGGCGTTTGTACTTGGATCAGGGCCAGGCGCCCCTGGCAGCGGAAGCTTTTAAAACCGCTGCGATGCTAGCACCAAATTATTTGGATGCTCACTTTTACTGTGCGCTGGCCGCCCGCGATGCTGGTAATGAGGCGTTAGCACGCAGCCAGCTTGATGCGGTGCTATCACTAGAACCAGACCATCTGCCTGCCCGCGCCTTGGCTGGCGGCGTGTCCCTTAAAGCTTGATTTACAGCATCTTGTAGACTTAGACTCAACCTCAGGGGAATTTTATGCCATAGCGTGCCTGGGGGGACGGGGATGTCTACACTTATGCTAGCCATGTGTTTGTGGGGCGCTTTTGCGTCACTGCAGGCCTATCCGCATCATCAATCGTTGCTGCGCCTGTTGGAGGGCATGACCGAAGAGCAAATTGCTTGCGATGTGGCAAATCAGCAGGCTTTGTTGGGCTTGGATATTACTCCTACCCCGACAGCTGGTGCACAGGCAAAGAACGTGACCGCTAAAAAACGCCGCTCTTTCTGGGCAAGATTAGGAAAAGAACGTAAATAGTAGTGTTTGCGTGCGGCAAGCCGGTACGCTTGGTGTGGGGACGGGCATTTGGGCACGTCATGTGCTATTTCTTTGGGGGACCAAACAATATGAAGAATTTCACGGTGAAAGCCGCCCTTGTGGTGGGCTTTGCGATGACATTTGGATGCGTGGAAGGGTTACAGGCTGCTTCTTGGCTTCAAAAAGGCACTAGCTTTCTAGGCAATAACTCTTCTTCCAGCAATCAGCAGGATCAAGGGCAGCAGCAGTCAGGCGGACTAAGCAGTATGTTCAACAGTTTTAAAAACCAGGTGCAACAGGGGGTTTCCAATCAAGTCGGGAATCTCAAGAATGCTGCGACTTCAGCAGTTTCTGATCGAGTGGACCAAGCTAGGCAGCGGGCGAACGGCTTGGTAAATCAAGCTCAGGATAGCGTAGCTAATGTACGGGAGGGGATTACGCGGCAGGCAAGCGGCTTGGTAAACCAGGCTCAGAGCGCTGCGTTATCGCGTGTGCCATCAGGAATACTGCCAGCAGCTGGTCAGGATGATCAAGATGCTCCGCAGGCATCTGCTGCTCCTCAGTTGCGGCCAACGCTTCAGCGTTCACCATCGGCACCAAGGCCTGCTCTGCAACAGCGCCAGCCAAGTCTTCCATCGCTTCCATCTCGTCCACTAACGCCGCCATCATCTGGGCAAACAGGGCTGCGAACCTTGCAGGTTGATCCGGCTACTAGCGAGCAACTCAAGAAAGATGTCGCCACGCTCACAAAGAAAGTGGCTGCCTTGGAAAAGCAAGGCGGCGTTCAACAAAAAAACCTAGAAGTGCTCAATGCCACTGTAGCAGAGCTTAACAACACGCTTACTGCTGCGCTGGGCGGCGATCAAGGAGCTGACGATGCCTCCAGTGATGGCTACGGCGATGACTACGGAGATGATGCGTACCAGCAGTAAGTCTGCACGCCTGTTTTCTACAGTTTCAAAAGCCGCTTGGGTTTTCCAGGCGGCTTTTATATTTTAACGCGGCATTTTCAGGTATACTGACCCACAGCTTATAGCGAAAGGGAATGCATGAAATATGTGCTGGGCTTGGGGGCGCTTGTGTTTTTTGTTGGGTGCAGTGCGCTGTCTAAGCATATGAACCGTTCTATCGAGGATTTTAATCACATGCAGCAGTTACCAATTAGATCTTTACAGGACGCCATGGCGCGTTTTCCTCGCAACCAGGCTGAACTAGAGAGCCGCAAGTGTGCGGCGCTAGGGCAAGCAAAGGCCTTGCAAGAGCAGCTTCTGGCTGTGCCTGCTGATCGGCGTAGTTTTGCCAACACTATGGTGCCGCTTGACCTGGGAATGAGCGTGCTTAATGAATGCCACGACCAAGGTCAGCTGATGGGGATGGTGTATCCAGATGCTGCCATGCGCACTGCAGGCGATGCTGTGTCCCTAGCGATGATTGGCGCGCAGGATGAACTTTTTGCTAGCAACAAGTTGGTGTACCAAGCGGTTTGTGCATATACAGAGGGCGCGTTTAAAGCTGAGAAGCTGACTTCTGATCAGCAGTACTTTGTCCAAGAAATTATGGCAGCCTACAAACGCCGAGGCTTGCATTTAGATGATGCCACACAGGCAAAAGCCCAGGCGCTGAAAAAAGAAGCAGATGCTCTGGTTAAAACTTTTGAGGCGAACATTGCTGCCGACAATCGTTTTATCACCGCATCTGATGATCGATTGGCAGGCGTTGATGAGCGCTTTGTTGCTACGCTTAAAAAAGACGAGGCGGGCGGCTATATCCTGCCGTGTGACTATCCGACGGCCAGCGAGGTATCTGGCCACTGCACGGTGGAAGATACGCGTAAGCGCTTTGCTGAAGCATTCGGCAATCGTGGTGTGCCTGCCAATCTGACGGTGCTAAGCCAATTGATTGCCAAGCGCGACCAATTAGCCAAGACCTTGGGATTTGAAAGTTACGCGGCCTACGACATTGATGAATGCATGGCAAAAACACCCACGCGCGCTCAGCAGTTTTTAGAGCGCTTGATTGAGCCTGCAACCAAAAAAGCGTTGCGTGAAGTGGAGCAACTCAAGCAAGCTCTGCCGGAGGGGGTAGCGCTGGATGCCCAAGGGCGTTTTAAGCCGTGGGACTTCGGGTATGTTTCGACCCAGTATGTAAAAAAGCATTTCAAGGTTGACCAGCGAGAAATTGCTGAATATTTCCCGGTTGAAAAGGCGCTTGCGGGGGTATTTAGTATTTACCAGCGCTTTTTAGGGCTGCGCTTCAACATGGTTAAGCCTTCCTGGTCATGGCATGACGAGGTGAGCGCTATCGAGGTGTTTGATGCTAAGACCAATGAGTTGCGTGGTTATATTGTCCTAGACCTTTATCCGCGTGAGGGTAAGTATACCCATGCCTGCTGTGCAGGGCTTGAGTATCCTGCCGCACAGCAAGGTGCCCCGGGCAGCTATAAGCCTGCGCTATGCGCCGTGATTGCTAATTTTCCACGGCCAACAGCTGACAAGCCGGCGCTGTTCAAGCATGGGGATGTAGAGACGTTCTTCCACGAATTTGGCCATGCGATGCACTTTGTGCTTGGCAGAACCACTTTGCACAGCCAGGCTGGTTACAACACAAAAATTGATTTTGTCGAAATGCCGTCACAAATTTTTGAAGAGTGGCTCTATGATCGCGACCTGCTCAAAAGCCTTTCCTCTCACTACAAGACTGGACAACAGCTACCTGATCATCTGATCGACGCGCTTATTGTGCTCAAAAAATTTGACTCGGGTTGTAGCACCGCAAGTCAGCTGCGCTTAGCGCTTATGTCACTTGCTTACTACGCACCAGGTGAGGAAAAAGACTTAGACGCCATTCGCCTTGCCCTAGCGGAGCGCTTGAATCCGTACATTGCACCAAATCCGAACGTGCATATGCAGGCTAACTTTGGGCACCTGGGCTCCTACGCCTCGCGGTACTATGGCTACCTCTGGTCTAAGGTCTTTGCGCTTGATGTGTTCTACCAACTCCGTCCTCATGGGCTGGTGAATGCGGAGAATGGCGCGCGTTTTGTTGAGGGTATTTTGGGCCGTGGCGGATCAGTTGATCCGAACGACTTGCTCAGAAACTATCTGGGACGCGAACCAAGAGTGGATGCTTTCTTCCAGGATTTGGGGCTTTGAAGGCTATTTTCTTAGCACATTTATAATGGCTTTGTTAAACCGTTCGTGGTGATGACCTCACCACGAACGGTCCGCTAACTGACTAGTCTTCTACAAAACATGCTCTTTATTTGTCCCACATGGTGCGAACATCGTCTTTAACGATATTTCTTGCCACGGACATGTCTTTGCTCTTTGCACATCCTTGCAGTGCGACGGTGATGCAGATCAGGGCAATCAATAGAAGCGGCGTTATCATTTTTTTCATAGCAAATCCCTTCCCCTAAATATTTTTAATCATGTGCTGTGTGCTGGTCTCGGATGCTTTCTTTGTTTCCACGGTGATGCTTTCAAAGTACTGGCGTAGGTCAATTGCTTTGAGTAAGCACTCATCATTTCCTTCCCGGCTGATAAGCATGATGTCAGGTAAGATAAGTTGTGGATTTTCAGTAGCTAGAAATTCGCCTTCCGGAATAATTACGTTGGCAGGTGGCGTCATAAGAACCAGTGTCAGTGGATTGATGATGCGGTCTTTAGGAAGGGCTTCTTTTTTCACTTCCCAGTAGGTCCGTTGCTTCTCATCCTTTTTCATTTCCAGGGCATACAAGGCTACCGGCGTTGGCTCGGCTGCATAGCTGCGGTGCGAAAAGGTGTTGCCCTTGACCCGTACCAGGTGAATGAGCGGCGTGATGGCCACATTCAGTTTTTGTGGGGTGTGGCGGAGCGGAAATGAAATGAGGCCGTCTTTGCTAGAAATATTAAAGTAGCCCCCGTAAACTGCTGCTACTCCCCCAAGCCCTGGTTTGAGCAAGCCGGGCACCTGAGCCTGCAACAATGCCGTGGCTTGTTGGCCAGGGGTTTGCTTGAACAGCGTTGCTGCCTCAGGCGAGCTTTCTATGCTTTTAATAAGCTCACGAGGTGCGTGTTTAAGATATACAACAATACGGTTATCACTGCGCACATGGCCGGTTAACAGGCCTAGCGCAAGTGCTATCAGCGTCCAAACTTTGACTTGCTTATGCATACAATTGTCCTCCCCATCCCCATGGTACCCAGTTCTACCGTGCGATTTAAATAAATAATAGAAAATTATTACACTGGGCGCTGGCCGTCAATATTTTCTAGTCGAAAATATAAGCCCGGGGAGGAAGGAAGCGAATTGTCAGGAATATAAAGGGCTGTATACTAAAAACGCATTAAGTTGGGCCCTGTGCCCGTTTTTATTCTTCTTACCTGGATACCACACTTCATGAAATCCCGTTCAACCGATAAAGCGCTGGCAGAATTCGTAGCTCATGTACAACCAACCGAGCAACAGCTGGAACTTTTTGAGAAATACGCCTCCTACTTGCTCAGCTGCAACGAGCACTTCAACATTACGGCCATTACCGACCTGCCGGGGGTGTACCGCCAGCACTTTGAAGATTCGGTTTCTTTGGCAAAGTTCATGGATTTAAACAGCATTAATATGATTGCCGACATTGGTACGGGGGGTGGGTTTCCTGGCATTCCGCTCAAAATTATGTACCCGCACCTCAAGGTGGTGCTGATTGAAGTTACCCAGAAAAAGCAACAATTCCTGGCCGATGTGGTCAAATTGCTTGGCCTGAATGACGTGGAAATTTGCGGGCTTGATTGGCGCACCTTTGTTAAAAACACTGCCTATCCAATTGATCTTTTTGTAACGCGTGCGGCGCTTGATGAGCTGGAATTAATCAGAATGTTCCGTCCAGCCAGTGTTTACAAAAATGCACCGTTGGTTTATTGGGCCTCTAAAGACTGGCAATGTCACCCGAAGGCGCTTTCCTTGGTTACGCGCACTGAGTCCTACAAGCTTGGGCATAAAGATCGCCGGCTGGCATTTTTTGCGGGGGCTGCTTTAGGTGGTGGTGTCAGAGAAGAATAACCAGTGGAGCGTTTGCAGGCAGCAGCAGCCCGTTATCAGGCAACACCAGCATATGCAACGCTCAGTGTTTTCGTCATCAACATCAGACAGAAATTCCGTTCTCTCGTCTTTATCGCCAAAGCGCTTGTGGGCAAATTCGATAAGGGGCATGTCTCCCAGTGTTGGGTCTTCTAGCGTGTCGGTTTGAGCGAGCGTTATCCGACCACTAACGTCTGCCCTCCCTTCTTGAACAAGGGTGTGTAGTATGGGAAGCGATGCGTGCGTATGGATGGCGTACACAAGGGCGGGTAGGGCTTTGCGACCGCGTGGTTTAGTAGAGGCTCCTGCTTTAAGCAAGCGACTGATGATAACGGCTCCTTCTCGCTCGCCGAAATGAAAATTCGTTGCTCGCTGTTCGCTGCGGGTATTGTCCATTACCAGGCGGAGCAGACTTTGTTGGGGATCTTGTGCAAGCGCCTCACGCATAGCTCGTGCCAGCGCGTCCTTTTTGCTGCAAGCTTCCAGGACAGCCACAACGCGCGCCGCGTTACAGTTGACTATAAGCGGCTCCAGAAAGTCCCGCTGTACATCACTTACAAATTCCTTGTGGGCATCATGAGCGCAGCTCAGTAAGCGGTTGGCAGCTTCTTCGGCTGCGCCTTCGCGTGCCAGTGTTAGCCCCTCAGTAAATCGCTGTGCAACGCCTTGTATGTCCAGAATGCAATCATCACTGCTGGTTTTTACGTCCGCTGCCTGGAGTGCGGTTAGTAAAAAGCCGAGCATGAAATACATTGCGTGCTGCATGCGAAAACCCCTTTGTGGTTGGGCCTTACTGAGTGCTTTGAGGTGGCACTGGTTGCTTTCTCATTTTCTTCTGTTACTATTGCGCACGGCGTATCCGTTGTCTAGGTTTTTGCAGAGGAGAGGAATATGCGTCATGGACAGATCGCACTTTTTATTTTGTTATGTGCTTTATACCCCGGTCTTTTTCCAGCTGGTCGTACCCCGGTTACCCCTGATGGGATTGCGGAGCTTGATTTAGATTCCGCAGATAGTGCAGGTGAATCATCTGATGACGATCCAGGGGGGTGGGGAGAGGAGTGGGATGCCTCAGACGTGCATGGGCGCACCTGGTTACATAATGCGTGTCTGGACCCTGCACTTGAAGCGGACGAGGAGAGGCAAGCACATGAAAGTCCGCAGGATGAGTTTGATGCGCAGATAGAGGACTGGTTTGGTGGGCGTAATCAAGCAATAAGTTCTATGCAGGATGCTGGATATGCTGAGGCAGGGCAAGAATGTGCGAATCGTTTGGACCATGATGGGAAGACTGCGCTTTATTATGCGTGTATCTATCGCGATGAGCAAGTCGCAGCGCATATGGTTTGCCACCTCTTATCTCTAGATGCACGCAAAAATACTGATTATTGGTTTACCAATAATGATCCAAGTACTCGCCTGATAGACGTGCATGCGCGTAACCGTGTGCATGTTGGTCAGGGTCATGAAAGGCGTGCAGTTAATGAAACGTTACTGCCGCTTTTACTGCAGATGCGCCGGGTGCGGTTGCCAGTTCTGCGTGCGTTTGTGCAGCTACGTCCAACAATCAATGATGAGGGGGCCCGGGCGACTGAGGGGCCCGTCATAGAAACCTTCAGCCATGCTGAGGTTGAACGCGGATTAATGGCCATAGCCTCCGTAGTCAGCCGGCAAATAGGGGTTTCACTCGATAGTATGGTTGCTTCATCTCTTGCGCCTCAAGAGGATGAGGGGGAGTCAGATCCTTCATCAGTAGCGCGTGGTCGCACCGAGCATGCTTGGGCCTCAGTTCACTTCGAAGGGCAGGAACAAGCACGGCGCACTCGCCTTGAAGCGCTCAAGGAGGCGTGGTTCTTGCTGGTTGAATATGCGCTCATGCCGCGTTATCGTCCGCCTGCACCAGAAGCGACAGCAACTTAAACATATTGAACGGGGCGATCCAATCGCCCCTTGTTCACTTAGAAAGG
>RGUK01000410.1 GCA_010027825.1 bacterium | reverse complement strand
TGTCTGCGGGCAGGCAGAAGACCGCAACTTTTCCGATGTGTTTGATATTAGGCCTAGAGAGCATCCATTTTTTGAAGGAGACCTTGTTCAATCTTCCCCCATGGTTTCTTTCATCCAATCTACATAGAGGCTTATTCGAGTGTGGGCGCATTCGTCGCCGTAGTCAGAATCGGGCTTTCCGTCGTCTGCCATCACGAACGAGTTTATGCCCGCCAGTTTCCCATCCAAAAAGAGACCTCCGCCGCTGTCGCCGCTGGCTATCATGAATTCCAGTTCGGTCTTCCTGCCGATGTTGTTGCACACAAGACAGTTCCTTTCCGTCCTTTCCACCACATTAGATCCAGCCCTTTTCAGAATGTCGGATTTCTTGGCTCCGGTGGAGAAAGTCCCAGTGATTCCGTATCCGCACATGGCGACGACCTTCCCCGCCTCGTCGCCCTTCGTGTACATCTCCGGATAAAAATCCATCCCGAAATCCTCTTCCGAATGGCAAAGGGCTATGTCGTTGTGGCCCACCTTCTCCTCTTCGAAATCTTTGTGGATGATTATCTTGTCCACCTTGTATTCCTTGTCTCCGACCACTATGACCATGTCGTCGGCAGTGCTGACCACATGGGCGGCGGTGACCGCCCAGTGGGGCGATATTATCACTGCGCTCGCATGGAACTCGTGCTCTCTTTCTCGCTTCTTGCAATTGCAAATCCCCTTGAGTTTTGCCACATGAACAAATTTCTTCCCGTATTCTACGTACTTGGAATCGGGAACGGAGGGGTCGATGGTTCCCGAATAAGAGAACGAAGTCGCCAGCACAACCATCAATGAGGCAAGAGCGATTCGCATGGTTCATATCTAGCAGTCCAAAAAGCCATTTGAATCAATTTTTTTCCAAAATCCACAGTGCGGAGGCCAGCGAATGAATAAATAATTCAGGCAAATCCGCCGATCAGAGCGGATACTGCAAGGAGGCAGATGTCCGGACAAGGAAAGTCCTGCGATAGAATTCTGGTTTGTTTACCCACATACCATTCCAAAATGGAATGGCTTGAAAGATCAATCCGATCCCTCAAGGCCCAGACTCATTCCAATTTCGACTGCATGATCGTCAAGGACGGATGCAGGACGGCCTGTGATAAAAACACCTGTATGGAATGCGATAAATGCAGAGAGACAATTGAATTCTGCAAGTCAATAAAAGACGAAAGGTTTCGCTTTTTCAATCTTCCCGTCAACTGCGGAGCCGCCGGATGGGGGCCGAGGAACTTCGCCATAATGAACACCGACCACGACCTCATCAGCTACCTCGACGACGACAACTGGTTTGAACCCGACCACCTAGAATCCTTGTATTCGCTCATGAAAGATGGCAGTGTGGACATGGCCTATACGGGAACGAGGCTTTACGACAAGGACATGAACGTGATAGGCGAGAGAATACATCCCGCGAAGCCGGAGGCCGGGTATATAGACACGAGCGAGATGATGCACAAAAGACACATGATACATAGATACGGAGGCTGGAGACTCGTCAAGAAGTGCAACGACTGGGACTTGGTCTCCAGGTGGGAAAACCTCTCATGGAGGCACACCGGCAAGGTCACACTGAACTTCTATGTGCGTGAAGGATGCGGAATACACAGGCTCTGAAAGAATTCGTATTGAAATGGCGTTCGGAAAAAGTACCTTCCAAGGATATTCTTTACGAGTATAAGCCTTTCTGTCAAGGCCTGCTTTTTGAGGACGAGGAGATCGTCCGAGAAGTCACTGGCCTACTCAGAAAAAATATAGAGTACTGGGCAAGAATGTTCAGCCAAGTCTACCGAGAAGAAAGGGATTTTATATCAAAATCATATCTTCTTGAAAAAAAGAACTGGTATGTTGAATCAATGATGAGTGAAGCTCAATCTATGGCGACGAGCGGCAGTACTACAGGATTTTCTTTTGAATACATGAGGTGGGAGCCTTTCCTCTATTTCATAGAAGGATCAAATCATTACGATCTAGTTCTTGATGAATTTGAAATTTCCGAAAAGCCAAAGATTCTTTATTTCTTCAACAGCAATCAATACGATCAAGACAAAATTATAACCGTCAGAAACGAT
>RGUK01000409.1 GCA_010027825.1 bacterium | reverse complement strand
AGAAACTCGACCTGTGGGCCCCCTTTGCAAAGAACCGTATGAACGTGCTTGAGATTTGGCTCGAGCTAACAATTATCATCAATAAAAAACAGTTCGATGTAACCATTAAGGAAGTGTCCATTTCTGCAAAAGAAAATGGTAGACCTACCATTGAGGTGGAGGGGCTTTTCAAATCAAAAACAGGTGACCACTTTGTCGACTGGGCGGGCCTGGAAGGACGGTTTAAAGAATCAACCCTGCTTAAAGTTATTGATCAACCAGACACCACGCCAGCACCTGAGGGCGGCGTTAATTTCAGCGTACGAATGCACCTGCGGGAGCAGCCATGATTATTACTGAACTTTTCAACAAACTCGTTGCATACGTTGAAGCGCTTGAAGGGCGTGATTTCCGCCTGCATATGGCAGGATTTCTAGGTGGACTGTGCGTTGTTACAGGGCTCATGGTCTACAGCGTTCAAGAAAAAAAGCGGGACTTAATAACCAAATTGCAGGCATTGAACAAACAAACTATCAAGGCGTATCACATAATCGAAGACAACCGCCGCATGGCAAAAGAAGAGCTGCGCCTGCGCCAAAAGCTTGATCAGGAAAGAGACTTCACCATAAACGGCTTTTTCGAGCAATTTTGCCGCGAGCAAAATTTAACCCCCGAAATAGGTTGGGAGGCTCGTTCAGAACAGGTTAATGACAAGTTTTATGAAGTGCTTTTATCCGCCACGTTCAAGGATTTAACCGCCGATCGCCTGGTCAAAGCCTTAGATGAGTTGAACAAAAAAGATATTGTATACGTTAAAGAATGCACTATTAAAACCACCAACAACCGCAAGATCAATGTTGGGTTAACCATCGCAACCAAACGCTACAAATCTGCTGTGGAATGATTGAGGTATACGAGATGATTGCCATGCTCATATTCGTTCTAGGATTGCTCTGGTTGCCAATGCATTTGCAGGCGGCGCAAACAGCCGCGCCAAACGTAGTTGTTGACCACGGTCAACCAACACTCCAGGCCCCGCAACCACAACCAATAGCGTCTCCTATGCAAGGAACTCCTATTACCCAAGGCAATCAAATTCCTGAAGCTGCCGCTGCAAAGGATGCAACTATTTATTTGAATTTTGAGGGAGCAGCTCTTTCCAGCGTCCTGAACTATCTGGGCGAACAAAAAAAGATCAATATCGTGCCCAACAAAGACTTGGAGGGGGTCAAGGTTAGCCTGAACACCCGCACTCCGATGACCCTGGCGCAGGCATTTGATGTGCTGCTCACCCTTATGGACATCAACGGCTTTAGCCTGATCAATGTAAACGGGGTATACCGGGTTGTGCCGGTAGCAGCAAGCGGACAAGAGGTCTTGCCAGTCTACTCTTCCTACACGGGCACTGAGCCAGAAGACTTGCCAGAAAAAGACCTTATGATTCGGTACGTTTACTTTCTTAAAAACATGCGCCCCGACTCAGCAAAAGGCATTCTGGGCAAAATGATGGACGAGCGAAACATTCTGGTTAATCAAGATTTAAGCGCTGTCATCATCAAAGATACCAGCTTGAACATTAAATCAGCCCTTAAGGTCATCAAGGAGCTAGATCTGGGCGGCCTGCGTGAGTCGATGGAAATTATTCAACTTCAATACACGAGTGCCGACAATGTGCAGAAGATTTTTAGCGATATCCTCAATCTATCCAGTGACCAACAACAGGATCGCGTTATTCGCTTCTCAGGTCTTAACCAGAAAGACTCCGCGTATTTTTCTAACCAAACAAAAATTGTGCCTGAGCCAACACGCAACATGGTCATTTTGCTTGGCACCCAAAAACACCTCACGCGCATCAAGGATTTCATTCGCAAATACATTGATGTACCGATAGAAAACGCTGAATCGCGCCTCCACATTAAAGAACTTCGCTACATCAAAGCGCAGGACCTCAAACCCATTCTGGATGAAATCGTTAAGCCACCACGCACCGCCACTGACAAAAGTTTGATTGTGGAAGGCGGGTTTAAAGTGTTTGAGGATGTGCTCATCTCTGCTGAAGTCGACCAAGATCAGGGGAGTGCCGGCCGCGGTGGGGGTAACCGGCTGGTTGTGGCTGCAAAC
>RGUK01000408.1 GCA_010027825.1 bacterium | reverse complement strand
TGATGCGTGCGCGCAATTCGCGCGCGAGGGGTATGACCACATCATTATCGATACCGCCGGTCGTCTGCAAACCAAAGTTAACCTCATGAAAGAGTTGGAAAAGGTCAGAAAGATTGTAGAGCGACAGCTGGGCCAGCTACCTATCTGCACCTGGCTGACGGTTGACGCGATGCTTGGGCAAAACAGCCTGGCGCAGGCGGAAGTGTTTCACCAAGCAACCAACGTCAACGGCATTATATTGACCAAGCTGGATGGGACTGGCAAAGGAGGGATCGTCTTTGCTATAACCCAAAAGCTGCGCCTACCAATCGTGTACATCACGTTTGGTGAGGGGGTTGAAGATATTAAGGTCTTTGACGCACAGGGGTATGTGCAGAATCTGCTCAATGCATGAAAAGGAGCTTGGCGACCATGAATAAGCTGATCAAACCGTTTTATTCCTCCGTTCTGAGCTTAGTCGAAGGGTTCCAAGAACGCGTCGTGCGCCTTTTAAGCGTATGCTGCCTCGTCGCCTTGGTATGCCCAGCGCTCCAGGCGCGCAGCATGCTTGCCACCCTCAACCACATGCGCGACAAGGTGGCGCGGGCACTGACCAATGGAGCCGGCAAGACGTTTAAAGAGTTATTCCATGGCAAGAAGGGTCCCCAGATTTTTGAAAGCGCTGACGGTGTGACCTCTATAGCAACCGTGCCCGCGGCTGACAGCTCCTGGGCAAAGGCGCAGGCAGGGATGCAGGGGCTTTTTTGGGCTAAGCAAGAAGCGGTGGCCAATCAGCTTGAACAGCTTGCTGGGCAGGACAAAAATGCAGCCAGAGAGGTGCTCAAGGCAGCCTTGGTCGAGCGCTACGGTGCGGGTAAAAGCTCGATGTTGCACTTTGCCAAGCAGCTTGCGGCTGAAGAAACTGCGCTGCAAGAGATTCTGAATGATGCCTTGCGTGCAACCAAAGAAGTCGGCAAAGAGCAGGCAGCGACGCTAAAAAAACTGTTTGACGAGCGAACCAAGGCGGTAGCGACACTGACTAAACTAGCGGGCGTGGTTAACGCGCTTATCGAAATCTAGGACATGAAAAAAGAACTGTTATACGTAACATCCAACGATGGCAAGTTTGCCGAAGCTGCTCGTTATATTGAGCGGCACGAACCATCCATTACTTTAAAGCAGGTTGATATTGATGTGCCCGAAGTGCAATCAATGGATCATCGCTTTGTTGCGCTGGATAAGGCTGCCAAAGCCTGGCAAGCGTTGAAGCAGCCGCTTATCATTGATGATTCTGGCATCTACTTCAAGCGCTGGAACCAGTTTCCGGGGGTGTTGACCAAGTTTGTTGCCTACGGCATTGGCATAGAGGGGCTTAAGTGCCTATTCGATGAAAAGGACCCGGCATACTTCCTGCTGTACCTGGTTTATGTTGATGCGCAGGGCCAGCCACACGTTTTTGAAGGGCGGTGTGACGGCACGTTGACTAAACAATATACCGGCAGCGTCCACCCAGCCTTGTCCTACGACCGCTGTTTTATCCCTGACGGACTGACTAAGACCTATGCCGAGTTGCGTTCGGATCCGGCCTACGAATTGTACTTTTATCGCGTGCAAGCGCTTCTGTAGCCCATGCGCGCGTTTGTTGTTGATGAGGGGACGATGCCTTAACGCCACTAGCTGCAAGCTGCAAGGCCCGTAAAATACGCTCACGCATTTCGTTGGCCGCTTTTCGTGTAAAGGTGAGTGCAATAATTTGTTCAGGTGCGCTAACGCCACAAAGCAGCCGTAAATAACGCTGGGTGAGTATTTCTGTTTTTCCCGAACCTGCTGGCGCTTGTACAATATACGAGTGGTGCGGATCGGTGGCTTGTTGGCGTTGGAGGCTGTCGTTTAGCATAGAACCCTAAGGCTACGTTAAGATCTTTTAGAACGGCTATTATAAGGTAGGTTGGGCCAATGGCCCAACATTAAATAGGCAAGATCGTTAATGCAGTCTACTTAAATAACAACCTCTTCAGCTGGTGGTCGTAAGTTGTACGATGAGCTCATGCAGTGTCCGTAGGCACCCGTATTCGCAATGAGCATAATGTCATTTTCATAGGTATTTGGTAATAAACGGTC
>RGUK01000407.1 GCA_010027825.1 bacterium | reverse complement strand
TACTACATCAAGTGCTCTGACGCCATGATTATGGTGCGCAACGGTGATTGGATTACGATTCCGAATGTGGACCCGGGCCAGCTCATCGACGCGTGGCAGACTGGCATGGACGCTATGCTCATCCCGATTGAGATTCTCAAGCAAATGAAGGAAGAGGCTCCTGAACTTCCGTTCTGCTGTATCGGTAGCAACGTTGAAGGCCCGAAGGGAACCATTCCGTTCATCGGCGAAGATAACTTCTTTGTCCACCGCATTCACAAGCGCGGAACCAGACTTCTAGTAAACACTGATGTGCAATGCTTGCACATGGACTTGGCTACCGGCATGTACACCGCGCATCCTTCGGTAGACCTCAAGAACTACTACACCAACATCAAGCCTACCCGTCCGCTGACTTTGGACGACAAAGACTTCATTGACCGCCGCTGGCACGACCGCCTGCCGGAGGGTTCTGGTGCAAAAGATGGATACCGGGCGACTCTGGTCAAGATGATGGAGGAGGGGCAACCCATCAAGTTCAATATGGGTTGTGGCACAGACCGCAAGCCGGGGTATATGGGCGTGGATAAGAACAGCGACCGCGCTGACTTCCGCATGGACCTGTTTAAGTTTGACCCGCCCGAAGGTTGTGCTGATGAAATCTTTGCTAGTCACGTGATTGAGCACATTCCCCAGCATCGTGCGCCGGAAATCATGGCTAAGTGGTATAGCGCATTGAAGCCGGGCGGTCAGATTATTATGGAACAACCCGACTTTGAGGCGTGCTGCAAGGCTTATCTTGAGCTGGACGGCATGGACAAGCACATCATGGAAATGTGCATCTTCGGCGCAATCATTACTGAAGAAGTTCGGATTGACGGCACCTTCGACCCGGAAGTTCTGGAGAAGGGAACCCTGTCGCCGCATCTTTGGGGCTGGACGCCGAAGACGCTGTCGGAATTGTGCGAGGCTGTTGGCTTTAAGAACATTCAGATTCTTCCGCCCGAAGGCGGGCATCCCGGTAAGAACTTCCGCTTGGAGGCTATTAAATGACAACGATTGCTTTAGAAGGACTGGCGTCCAACATTGAGGGTGAAGAACGCGCCCTTGCTTACATCAAGGTTGAACACAACGGTCAAATCTACGACTGGCAGATGTTTGTGCCTGCCGGCGTTGACCTAAACGCTTACATTGAGTCTTCTACTGCCCGCATCGGTGCTGAGATTGATGCCAAGGAAGCAGCATGGGCTGCAGCCCCGAAGACCCGCGAGATTGAAGACCCGATTACCCAACAGAAGACCACGGTCCAGATTGATAAGTCGGAGATTGTGCGTCCCTGCTGCTGCTGACGAAATGAAGGCAAAGGTTCAAGCCGTTAAGGACAAGTATCCGAAGCCATGATGTACGTTCTGAAACCAGAAGACGCCAATAAGGTTATCAAGATTGAGAACTCTATTGGTGTTGTTGTTCCAGAGGGTTTCCCGGTGGGAACGGTGTTTATCATGTTTAACAACAGTGATTCATTCATTACCATTGAGTCTAAGCAAATGACTACTTATGTTTCTGCCAGACAAAAGCCTAGGACTCATATTGAGTTTCCGCCTCGCGGCATGGTTAATGTAATCATTGTTGATGAGAAAACTGCCGTAGTTTCTGGAGATGCATCATGAGCGGAATCTTTGCGCTTTTGCTTAGTAGTACAAGTGGTGGCGCTGTTGCAGTGGTATCAGACTCTGCATTTGGTGCAACTGCAATATCGGTAGAACCTTTTGGTTAAGGAGATTGAGATGTCAGAAAAGTGGATTCAAGATGCTATTAAACCAGAAAAACGGGGCGCATTGAAGCGTGAACTCGGCGTTCCTGCTGATAAGAAGATTCCTGCCAAGACCCTTAACAAGGCGGCGAAGGCTCCGGGTAAACTTGGGCAACGCGCTCGACTAGCGAAAACACTCCGAGGATTTGACTGATGTCTCAAGAAACAGAAATGGCCTTGTTGACTCACAAGGTTGAATCTCTCCACGAAGACATGGGCGAGATGAAGCTGGTCATGCGAGATGTTGCTGCCGCGTTAACCAAACTTGCTCTGATTGATGAGAGACAGGCCAATATGCTTGAGGCTCA
>RGUK01000406.1 GCA_010027825.1 bacterium | reverse complement strand
CTCTCCTCGTCTATCTCTGCGTGCTGCCGTTCATCTTTTTCGGTATCGGCGCGGTGATTTCCCTTGTGCACGACGTGCTGGCTGTTATGGTGTTCATCCTCCTCACGGGTGAGCCTATTTCCCTGCACGTGTTGGGCTCAATCCTGGCAGTACTGGGTTACTCGCTTAATGATACAATTGTTATCTTTGCACGCATCCGCGAAAACTTATTAAAGCATACCGGCGCGTCTGAGTATCAACTGTTCAACTTGAGCATTAACCAAACGCTTAAGCGCACCTTGCTTACCAGCGGCGCAACAGCACTGTCGGCTCTTGCCTTGGTTATCTGGGGCGGTGAAGCACTGCGTGGTCTTTCAGTGGTACTGCTTGTCGGCATCATTGTAGGAACCTATTCCTCGATTTACATTGCAAGCCCAGCAACACTTGCAATTAAGCAAAAAAACTAGCTTTTTTACAGGCCGTTTGCACAAATATCAGTTTTGTAGTTCACTGGACAAGTGAAGGCAGAACTGTCAGTTCAAACGGCCTAAATCCTTGATTTCCACTGTCATTTCCGTGTAGAGTCTCAGGTAGATAGATACCTTAACTATTGTCAGTTATTTCCACCATTTTGTCTGTTTCAGATTCTCAGCACATACCATATTTCTTTTTTTGTAGGGTACGATGGATAATAAAAAAACCTTAATTCCTGTGGAAGCAGACCAGCAAACCGGTGCTGCCCAGCAGCAACCAGCTGAGTCACCAGTAACACCAGCTTCCCCACAGGAAGCGTCTGGTCATACTGCGGCTGACCAACAACCAGTACAACAACATGAACCACGCCGCGCACCCTCCCGCCATCGTAACGATGCAAGAAAAAATCAATCTGATCGCCGCGACCAAGGCGAGCGTAGTGAGCGTCGCGACTATCGCGACCAGCGCAGCGAGGGCAACGAGCGCCAGGAACGCAACCACCGCCAACACCACCAAGGAAATGGTAACAACGGTGAGCGCCGTTCCAACCGCCAACACCAATCTCCTCACCACAATATGCAACAAGATAACCTAGATGAAATTATGGCCCCTCGCATTGATAACGGGCAGCCATGCAAATCGATTAACGTGCAAGAACTGAAGGAAATGAACATTACAGCCCTGGTCGCCTATGCGCAGGAGCTAAGCATTCCGGAAGTAACTTCGCTTAAGAAACAAGAAATTATTTTCAAAATCCTCGAGTCCCAATCAGACCAACGCGTCGAGATCTGGTGCGAGGGCATTTTGGAGCGCCTGCCCGACGGCTTTGGCTTCCTGCGTTCGCCAAAATTTAACTATGTGCCAGGACCCGATGACATTTACGTCTCCCCTGCCCACATCAAGCGATTTGGCCTGCGCACCGGCGATAGCATCAAAGGGACTGTGCGCAAACCAAAAGAAGGCGAAAAATACTTTGCCTTGCAGCGCATTGAAAGCATCAACTACGAAGCGCCAACACACGTTTCTAACAAAACCGTGTTTGAAAACTTAACGCCACTGTTCCCTAACAAGAAGTTCAACCTGGAAGGGGATCCTACGGTGATCTCGACCAGAATTATGGACATCCTTGTACCAATTGGTAAGGGTCAACGTGGCCTGATCGTAGCACCGCCTAAAACCGGTAAGACGATGCTGCTCAAGGAGCTGGCAAACACGATTCTGAAAAATAACCCTGAAGTCATCATGATGATTCTGAATATTGATGAACGCCCTGAGGAAGTAACCGACATGGAACGTTCCGTCAAAGCAGAAGTCGTCAGCTCAACATTTGACGAATACGCCACACGCCACGTTCAGGTAGCCGAAATCGTACTTGAAAAGGCCAAGCGTTTAGTCGAATGCGGCCGCGATGTAGTCATTTTACTTGACTCACTTACCCGCTTGGCGCGCGCCTACAATACGCTGGCACCAGCCTCTGGCAAAGTCCTGACAGGCGGTATTGACGCAAACGCACTACAACGTCCTAAGCGCTTTTTTGGTGCAGCACGAAATGTAGAGGAAGGCGGCTCGCTGACCATTCTTGCAACGGTGCTAGTCGAAACAGGTTCGCGCATGGACGAAGTTATTTTTGAAGAGTTTAAAGGTACA
>RGUK01000405.1 GCA_010027825.1 bacterium | reverse complement strand
CGACAGGTAATGCTGTAAGAGAACCCCCACCATTTGCCGGCAGAAGTTTACCAGCCCGTTCAAGCAAGCGCGAATGAATGTAGAAGATATCGCCTGGGTAGGCTTCGCGACCAGGTGGTCTGCGCAGCAGAAGCGACAACTCACGGTAAGCAATCGCGTGGTTGCTTAGGTCGTCATAGATAATGAGTGCGTCCCGCCCCGTACTCATAAAATATTCTCCCACCGTGCAGCCTGTGTAAGGAGCCAAGAATTGGGAAAGAGCCGGCTCTTTTGCATTCGCATCAATAATGATGGTGTAATCCATGGCCCCGTGTTGCTCAAGCTCGTGGGTGATGCGGGCGATATGCGACTGTTTTTGACCAATCGTTACGTAGATACAAATGACGTTCTTATCTTGCTGGTGGAGGATGGTATCCAACACAATGGTTGTCTTGCCTGTGCTCCGGTTGCCAATCAGGAGTTCACGCTGGCCCTTGCCAATAGGAATAAGGGCATCGATGGCAGTAATACCTGTTTCGAGCGATTCATTGATCGGCGTTCGCTCGGTAATGCCTGGTGCGACCCGCTCGATCGGCGCATACGACACATTTGTTAGTTCTCCCAGGGCATCGACGGGTGTGCCGACAGCATTCAACACACGCCCGAGTAGGCTATCGCCCACAGGGACTTCGAGAACTTTCTTACTGCGACGTACGATTTCCTGCTCGGCCACCGTGGCGCGGGCGTCAAGCAAGATCACAGAGACGAAATTTTCATCCAGATCCAGAACGAGTCCCTGTGCCCCAGACTCAAAAAGAACAACTTCGCCAAAGACGGCGTGGTTTAGGCCATAGATTTTGCAAATCCCGTCGCCTATTTTGATGACAACGCCTATTTCCTCAAAAGAATTTTCCGTTGAAGGTTGCAGACTCTTTTCGAGCAAGCGTATGAGGTCTGTTTCTTTTTCAATCATGGCCTAAATCCGTGCAAGCAAGCGTTGTGTAATTTGCAGGAACGTTTTGCGCACTGAGCGTTCCCACATCATTTCGTTACTGATGATGCGCACACCGCATATCAGGTTAGGTTTTTCTTCAAAACTCACCTCTATCTGGGTTTCAGGAGCTTGTGCCTGAACAAAGCTGAGGATAGTCTGCTTTTGATCCTCCTGTAAAGGATGAGAGCTATAGACGGTGTAGCGTCGCCGGTTTTGGGCGGCATCTACGAGTTGCTCTAGATAACGCGCTATAGGCTCTAGGAGGGATAAGCGGTGTTTTTTGGCTAGATCAACCAACAGAGGGACATGTACAGAGGGCACATGGGCCTTTTGAGTGACCATTGCCATGCATGCGGGTAAATGATGTGCTTGTACGCGCTCCAGTTCGAGCACGAGGGGCAGCTGTGGGTGCTGAGCGAAGAAGGTGGCAAGTGACCGGAGCTGTTCTATAAACTCAGTCGAAAGCGTGGGGGTGTGAAGATTGTAAAGAGCCTGCGCATAACGCTTGCCCAGTCGTTCATTAATCACATGCATGTGGGTTACCTCGCCTGAGCTTGGTTATTGGCCAGATCGCTTATGAATCGGTCAAAGTTTGCTTGGCCCTCACTCCTTGCATAAGAGAGTAACAATTGCTGCTCGGCATTTTGTAATGCTTGAGGCAACGCAGCGGCAAGCGCCTGGGTTATAAAAAGGTTTTCTTGTTGCGCTGCAAGTTTTGCGTTGTATTTAGCGATAACACGAGCGCGACTATCTTCTGTCCGCTGCTTTGCGAGGTATAAATCGTGGTGCCATCGCTTAATGTTGTGCTCCAACACGGTAAAGAGCTGCTTCTGATGATGAATTTGCGATTCTAGCTTGCGACGCGATATGGTAATTAACTTGTCTTTTTCTATGAGCTCAGTGAGCGCATTCCGGTCTTGTTTGACCGCGGAGCGCAACCAGGGGACCAGATGTGCTTTGAGCAACTGGAAGCATTTATAAGAAAAAAGGCTGAAAATGGCGCATCGAAAAAGCACATCACCTAATGTTGCAGGATTATGCATGGGAAGCCTTTTCGGTTACCAAGGTTGTTGCCTCAGCGATGAGCCTATCGACATTTTCCTTGGGAAGCGTTTTTTCTTGAAAGG
>RGUK01000404.1 GCA_010027825.1 bacterium | reverse complement strand
TTGGTGCGAGGCGGCGCCATTCAGTTGGAGGACATTGATGAGTCGATGGTGCGCAGCGCTTTGTGGACGGAAGACACGCCCACCCCGGACTTGATTATTCGCACAGGAGGGGCGGTTCGGTTGAGTAATTTTATGCTCTACCAAGCAGCGTACAGCGAGTTTATGTTCCTAGATGACTACTGGCCGGCGATTACGGAAGATCATTTGCAAAGATGCCTAGAAAAATTCAATACGATTAAACGGAACTTTGGCTCATGAGCAAGCGTGCCACCATTTTGGGAGCGGGCGCTTGGGGTACCGCCATAGCCCAGCTGCTAGCAGACAATGGTCACCAGGTCACCTTGTGGACTGTCGAGCCCTTGGTTGCTGATGAGATCAATCTCAAGCACACCAATAATCGGTATGTGCCTGCGGCTATCCTGCCGCCTACCGTGCGTGCAACTACAGATATTGCTGCTGCCGTATCAGAAGCTGATTGGCTTGTGGAAGCGGTTCCCGTGGCGCACTTACGTCAGGTCTGCGAACGCATTAAGCAGACGAGTGTGAGCCGTGCCCTTCCATGGCTGCTTCTGAGCAAAGGGATAGAGCAACACACCCTTCTGCTGCCGCACGCTATTTTAGCTGATGTTTTCAAGCAACCTGTGCCTACTGCTATTTTAGCAGGTCCTACTTTTGCTAGTGACGTCGTGCAGCGGTCGTTCACAGCGGCTATGCTTGCTGCTACCGATGACAAGCTTCGTTCTGCAGCACAGGAGCTATTGCAGGCCCCTTACTTTCGTTTGTACCCCACTGATGATGTCATTGGCGCCCAGGTGGGAGGCGCCGTAAAAAATGTTATAGCACTTGCCGCCGGCATGGCGCGGGGCGCTGGACATCATGAAAACATGCATGCGTTTATTTTGACGCGCGGCTTTGCAGAGCTAGAGCGCCTGACGCTCTTTTTTGGTGGCACGCGCGACACGGCAGCTTCGCTCGCTGGTCTGGGCGATCTTATGCTCACCGCTTCAAGCACCACGAGCAAAAATTTCAAAGCGGGTATGCTTATTGGTCAGGGGCTGCCATTTGCTCAATTGGATAGGCACATGCCTACCTTGCCTGAGGGGATAAATACCGCTCAGTCGCTTAATGCCTTACGCAAAAAACATGCTTTGGACTTGCCTCTGTGCGCCGGTGTGTATGCGTGCCTTTTTGAGGGCGCATCTTTTGCAAGCCTACTGCGTAGCTTATAACGCCAGAAGCGTGCTGCTCTGCTGTTAAAGCGCACTAACGCTATTTTCTGGGCTGTCACTACGCGTTTTAGATTGAAGTAGGCCCACCAGGTTGCTTTGTCAGTGGGCGTGTCAAAATACGGCAAACGGATCCGTGTGACGCGCAGGCGCTGACAGATGTGTGCCGCAATTTTCATGCTGTTGCAGGTTGGCTTGGTAATGATGTAATCCACTAGGGTGACTTGTCCAAACTTTTTATAAAGCAGCGGCAACACCTGGAAATCGACCGCTTTTTCGGGAGACTTTTTCTGACCTCCAAACCCTTCATCCACCAGTACGAGTTGGTGATCGGCCCGTACAATTGCGTATAATTTTTCGCCTAATGACACCGTGGTAGCGTTTTCTAATGCTGCATAGCGTTGGACGAGGCAATAGCAAAAGAAGCCCGCCAGGATAAAACTCATGGCGCAGAGACGCCGTGCTGGGGTCTGTAGCTTTGGATGCCACAAAGCGCCTACTAGGGCCACAAGAGGCATGAGGAGCACCGCCACGGGGGGCTTGGTGCAATGGATGATCCAGTGATGACTGCTACACGAAAGAAGCCAGTGCCATGCGGTTGCAAGGTGATTGAGGGCAACGACAAGCCAATCGCATGGTAGATTGCACAGGCATCCAAGAAACGAAAGCGTGCACAGGAACAAAAAAGCGGTAAGTACGGGCGTAAACACAAGGTTGCCAACCAGCGTCATCACAGAGATGCCAAATCCCCAGTGGACAAGGATGGGGAGGGAGACGATGGTAAGCGCCAGCTGTGTTTGCACAAAGGTAAGCAGGTAAGTGATGACGGTGCCAAGAATTGGGCGCTGGTGCAGGGACATAATGTGTGGCTGTT
>RGUK01000403.1 GCA_010027825.1 bacterium | reverse complement strand
AATGTTCTTCCAGATATTGTGCCAACTGCTCGGTGGTTCCCACCGGGACCGTCGATTCCAGAATTACTAGATTGCCCGGCATGAGGCGTTTGACAATGGCGTCAGCTGCCTTGAAAACGTAGGAGAGGTCTGCACGCCTGTTTTCTTTGAAAGGGGTTGGCACTGCGATGATGAAGCAATCAGCGTATTGTAGTTCAGTGTGTGCTTTGAAAAAGCTGCTCTGCAGCACCTTCCACAGGCGTTCGCTAATTTCCGGTTCGAAAATAACCGGGTTGCCGCTGTTAATCTGTTTTACTTTTTCCTGGTCTGTATCAAAACCGCATACATCGTACCCAGCTTGCGCAGCAAGGATAGCAGTCGGGAGCCCAATATAGCCTAATCCAACAACCGAAACGCGCTTCATATGGTTTATTCTCCTCTCAGAACACACTCTATCCTGTGCGTTGCCAAGCACATTACGAACAATTGAGACAATTCGCGGTGCGGCAAAGCCATCACCGTACATATGGCGGCACTGTTGGAGTGGTTGCTGACGCATGACCTCTTGTGCGCCGGCTACTATCTGCTCAACTGCTGTGCCGCACAGCACCCCCATCCCGTGCCATAAAAGCTCCACCCGCTCGGTAACGTCCCGCATTACCAAAACGCGCTTTCCCAGGCACACAGCTTCTTCCTGAATGCCTCCGGAATCTGTCATAACCCATGCAGCGCGCTCTAGCACGGCCACCAGCTCATGATACGGCAAAGGCTCCAGACACACAACGCCATCTTCCGCTTGTAGTCCTGCATCATGTATTGCTGTGCGCACCAACGGGTTTAAATGCATGGGTAGCAAAAAGACATATTCTTTGTGCAAGCGGGCCAATTTCTTCAGCGCCGTCATAATGTTTGCCATGCCGCCGCCAAATGATTCGCGGCGGTGGGTGGTGACCAAAACTAATTTTTTTCGTTGTCGCACTATGTGTGTAAACAGAGCTGTCAGTGAAGGTGAAATGCGCAATCGACCACTCTGCAGCTGGCGCTGTACATAATGTAAGGCGTCAACTACCGTGTTGCCGACGTTGAACACCCTGCGATGTGCTTGGTGGTCGCGTAAGAGGGCTGCGGCATTCAGGGGGGTGGGAGCAAAGTGGTAGTCAGCAAGTTGGGTTAGGATAGTGCGGTTAATTTCTTCCGGGAATGGGGCGCGTTTATCGTACGTGCGCAGGCCTGCCTCAACGTGGGCAACAGGAATGTTGTTGTAAAAGGCAGCCAGCGCAGCAGCAAGTGAGGTTGTGGTGTCTCCCTGCACAATTACCAGGGCAGGCTTGGTTTCACAAAGTGCTTTCTGCAGAACCATTGCGGTGACGTGGGATAACGACTGGCCATCAACCATCACGTTAAATGAAATATCAGGTTGCACATCGAATAGCTGAAGCACTTGGTCAAGCATATGCACGTGCTGATGCGTAGCGCAAAGCAAGGTGGGGACATGTTGTTTTTTTAGGGCGCTATACACAGGCAGCAGCTTGATAGCATCTGGCCGTGTGCCGACGACAACAACAACCGGAGCCTTCATCGCTTCTCTCTCCACTCACGCTTTTGCTGTTAGAACTAGGCATCACAAACATAGCAGAGTGGAAGGCTAAAGCAACTTCTTTGTCCTAACAATGCTTGAAGTAGGCTCGTAGCGTGTCAAAGGAGCGCAGAGCGTAAATGACCAGAAGTGGTTTAATGATGAAATCACCAATGATGAATGGCCATACCCCCGCAGCAAACAGGCTTCCTGGGTCAACAAAATGGCTGAGGCGCAGGAGGCCACAGGCAAAAGTTATCAGCGCTGCCGTGTAATAGCTTGCAAGCAGCATAGGGGTACTTTTTTTGCAGTGGCGTCGCAAAAGGGCAAGTAAGATCATGCCTATTAGAAAGCCAACCAGGTAGCCCCCGGTTGGACCAAGCAAGCGCATAAGGCCCCCCTGCCAACCGGCAAAGACCGGTAGGCCAAACAATCCTTGCGTCATGTAAAGGACGTAGGCGTGAATGGCAGGCCAGCCCAAGAGTAGTGCTGCAAGAAAAAGGGGCGCAGGCTGGAGACTGACCGGTACGGGCAGGCAGGGGAGGC
>RGUK01000402.1 GCA_010027825.1 bacterium | reverse complement strand
TGTTTGTTGACACTTTCGATGCTGACATGAGTGACACCAGAAACATTATCACGAAAACGATACATGGTTTTCTCCAGTTTTTGGGTTCGGGATCTTAGTTGGTATTAGTTTATCACAGTAAGTGCTTTGCACTTACTGTGATAAACTTCAGGATCACTCATCATAATCCTGATTTTTCGAAACCTGAAGCTCCATTTGCCGCATCAAGAGCGGACAAACCTCCTCCAACCAATCCAACACATCCCGCAACTTGTCCGTCCGGGCCGCATAACGACCATTCTCGAAGTTGAGATCGTCGTAATACACACTCGATCCAACCCCGGCGAACTGGCACGCCGCCCACTGCTCCATACGAGTCTCGCCGTCGTTCCAGCGATCACGCTCGTATCGAACATCCTCCAGAGCTTCGTAGGCGGCGAGGACATATTCCCTCGTTCCCACCTTGTAACCACACTGACGGGCGAAGTCGGCAGCGGTTTGCTCCAAATCCTTCCGGCGGTCTTCCAACTGCTTGGCCTTGGCTTCAGCAGCGGTGCAGAGGCAATACACGCCACCGCCGTCGCCTTCACGCATATCGCAGAACATGGACGAAACATCACCGAGCCAGTTGATCTCGCTCATGTCGAGAACAGCGTCCCGCCGCTGGTAATAAAAATTACCATTGGGGTAACGATCAGTCGGCGGAGTCTTTACCAGAATCTCCTTCTGGTAAATCACCATGTCTTCGAGGATTTCCCGAAGCGTGGTTTCGCACCACCGGCTCCCAGCATCGTAGGAGTTGTCGTCGTACCGATCATCACTACCGTGCCAATACTCCATGTAGTGGAGTTCCTGATCGCCTCCCAGACGTTCCAGCGTCTGCTCGACCTCACGGGCCGCACGAATCGCCAACTGGGCCTCGCCATAGCCTTCGCCCATGAACTCACAAATGTCGTCGCTCATACGAGTCTCCTTGTGTGGGGGTGAATCGAACTGACGCTATAGTTGGTATCAGGCACAATCGTCGTTTGAAAAAGACTTATATTTAACATATTCTCTGGTTCTTCTCCACTCAGGAATATGAGGGGAATCCACCATTTCTACATAACGATTAAAGGGGTCAACAGCAACAACGTTGTTCTGCAACTCAAATAAAACAATATCGGAAACCCACTTCACATCTTTAAGAATTCTTTCCCAATCAATGTCTGGCCTAACTCCTTTATCGCCTTGGCGAAAGACTGGATTGCGGCACCGCTCAGTTATCTCATCTATCTTTGAACCCATCCTATACAGATTGTAGTAGGATTCATTTCCTCCATTTAAACTTCCTGCAATATGACCCCAATCAGTAGCGGTTTTTGCAAGAATTTTTCTAAAACTTTCTCGTAAAAGAATCCCATTATCTTCGACAATCTGTTCGAGACACTCAATAAAACCACTTCCAAATGAATTCGGAACGCTAGCAATCCATCCCATTTTATTTCTCCTTGCAGTTATTTGGTTACCAGTTGCCGCTATTTTTAAAGTCTTCGTGTCGTTGAAGCTCAGGATCATCGTCCTCGCCCCAACGGCAATTCAGTTCCTGTTCTACAGCCAGACCACAGAATTCCTGGACATCGTTAATATTCTCGAATGTTTCTAGAACGAAATCAGGATCGAAACATTCGACAACACGATCTCCGCCGTGTTCGTAATGCTCTTCGCAAATCGCATAAACCTGATCGACAAAATCAATCTGCTCAGGAGTAGCAGCAGCAAGCCACGTTTTATAAATCGGAAGGGTTGAACTTTTCACAACGGTCTCCTTTCGATTCGCTAGTTAGTATCACCCAAAATACGATTAATGGTGTCTCTAATTTGCACTAAATCCTTGTGGGTTACACCAATAGTGCATTGTTTGGTACTAGGATACTCCATCCTGACGATACAAAACATCGCTGTTTCGCCTTTTTCAACCGTCCAACTACCATCTATATCAATCTGGATTAGGTCGTCGTTTTCTGTGTCGATATTGTAGCGATTCATATTTAATCCTCAGAAAAAATGGGTGGCCCCTATCCGGCATCGGGGCTACCCTATGCTTCTTCGAGACGGCACATGTCCGTCTAAACAGCCGGTA
>RGUK01000401.1 GCA_010027825.1 bacterium | reverse complement strand
GTTCCCTCAAGGTTCTATTCTGCTCATTTCTGCTTCACTCTGGGTTCATTCTGCAGGGAAGTGCAACACAACCCGGAATATTACTTCCACGGCGAGGAGATTTCCATAGCCGTGAGGGCGTTCACGCACGGATACGATCTCTTCCACCCCCACAAGGTTGTGTGTTGGCACGAGTATACGAGAAAAGGAAGATTCAAGCAGTGGGATGACGACAAAGAGTGGGGATCAAGAAACGAAACTTCTCACCTGATAAACAGAAGGCTGTTCGGAATGGATGGAGAGGAGCAGTCCGGCCACGAAGGGCCCTACGGATTCGGAAAGGAAAGAAGTCTGAGGGACTATGAGAAATACGCTGGCATACTATTCTCTAAAAGAGCCGTACAGAAGGAGACCCTTGACAACAAATATCCTCCCAATCCGGTCTACGAAAATGAAGAGAGATGGCTTGAGAGCTTCATGTCCGTATTCAAACACTGCATAGACGTGGGCTTTGACGCGGTTCCCGAAAGCGACTATGACTTCTGGGTGGTTGCATTCGAGGACGGAGACGGCAACACGATATTCAGGAAGGACGCGGACAAGGATGAGATAGCGAGGATGAAAGCCGACCCAGACGGATACTGCAAGGTATGGAGAGAGTTCCCGGCCGAGGTGTTGCCGAAAAAATGGGTCGTATGGCCCCATTCTTTATCCAAGGGATGGTGTGAAAAAATGGAAGGGTCAATTTAGATCTCACCAAGGCCTTGAGGAGGACAGTCCCACCGACTTGGCATATCTGCCTATCCTGCACGCCCAGTAGCCGGCCTTCGTCCTGTCCTTCTTTTCGGAGCACTTGTGCCTCGCCCGGAAGCTTTTCGCCCGGGCGGGGCTGTTGTTCTTGACCTTGAGATTCGGATCTCCGAACCTAACCCTCTTTATGTTCCCGCTGGGAGTCTTGACATAAACGGCAAACTTCTTGCTCTCCCCTGGCGTCCTAAAGGGCTTGCCCGTGGCCACCTTCTTCCCATGGTATTCGGCCTCGTTAATCCTCGGAAGGACGCGTACGGGCAAATCCAGGTGGACTGTGCGCCCGTGATACTCGGCCGTTTCCCCGATGTCTGTCTCCACCATCTCCGCATCTTCGTCGTTGAGTGCTATGAGGTCTTTTTCATACAGCGATCTGACTTCTCGAATCAGATCCGAATGCGCCTTGCTTGTGGCCCTGAAGACGTTCTCAAAAAGAGGAATCTTGTTCTCGATGTGGTAGCGGAGGTTGTCGCTGACTTCCGTATCGCCGAGAAGCCTCATCGCATGATCATCGTTGATATATTCTCTGAAGTCCATAATTTTTCCGTTTCAATATATATGTCTTGGAGGCACAAAATGAGCGAACGACTGCCGTTCCACGACGACGGCGAGACCAGGACTTTTACAAGCGACGTGGATTCCCACGAGCTGAAATGGCACCGGGACGAAGAAGACAGAATCGTAACTCCAATAGGAGACAACGACTGGCTGTTCCAGAGGGACAACTGCCTGCCTCACCCCATAGACCGCGAAATAACCATTCCGAGGGGCGAGTGGCACAGGGTCATCAAAGGAACCACGGACTTGAAAATAAGGGTTCAGAAAGGATCGTATGGCCAAGGCTGAATATCTCGTGGTGGGTTCTGGGATCTTCGGAGCGACATTCGCCCAGCAGGCCAAGGAAAGGGGTAAGAGCGTGATGGTTATTGATCGCAGGGATCACATCGCTGGCAATGTATACACAAAACAGGTCAATGGAGTAACCATGCACGTCTATGGGTGTCATTGCTATGTAAACCGCTTCGTCTCTTTCAACAACTACCGTCACAAAGGCATGGTCAACTTCAAGGGAAGTATGTTTAGTTTTCCCATCAACCTCATGACCATGAGTCAGTTGTGGGGAGTCCGCACGCCCGAGGAGGCTAGGAAGAGGGTGGAGGAAGAAAAGGTGCCGTGCGACAACCCCAAGAACATGGAAGAATGGTGCCTGTCAGTGATCGGCAGAACTCTCTACGAGACCTTCATAGAGGGATACTCAACAAAGCAGTGGAACAAGCATCCCCGGGAACTCTCGGCCAGCATAGTGAAGCGACTG
>RGUK01000041.1 GCA_010027825.1 bacterium | reverse complement strand
CAAAATGCAGGTCTTCAAGGCGGTCAATTCTCCGTAGATGCCTTTAGGGATATTTTTGCTGAGTTCAGAGAGCGATTTAAGACGGAAGGTTCTGCACTTGCAGAGCAACAGCGCAAAACACTACTAGCAAACTTTGATGCCGCAAGAGCCGCATTAGATAATGCTGTTGGACCAGAAGAGACGGCGCGAGCGAGGAAGGTATTTGAACAGGCTAAAAAAGCCTATGAAGATTTCAAAAACAGCGTTCAAGCGCCGGATCTTGCAGACCTGAGAGCGGAGTTATTAAAAACCGTAGATCCAGCGCAGGTGGACTTATTCTTCCAAGCCTTAGATCAAAGTGGATTAAACTCATTTGCGGATCTTGAAGGAGCTGGAACTGAAGCAATCGTTGGGATACTTGGCAAACTTAACGAGCTTGGCTTTAAGTTTAATGCAACATCAGGTGAAATAACTAATATAAACCAGGGGCTTTCTGATGCTGAAAACGCAGCGAATGGTGGTCTAGATCCATTAAAAGAAGCAATAGATTTAGTGACTCAATTCAATAGCGGAGCTGCTACCCTACCTCCAGTATTCGATGCCACTAAGACATCTATTGAAAAACTCAATGTTCCATTAGGTAAGTTAGCTAAGGGGTTTGATAATATCATTGAAAAACTCGCTAAACTTAGCGGCAATACATTTGAGAATGATGTGGTGTTTAACATTAGAACTACTGGAGATCAGGGTGCCGCAGCGCTAATAGACATAGTATTTGGTGACGGGTCTAAGGCATCCACTGGTGTTGGTAATGGAAACGGTGGAACAACATACACACCACCTAAGAAGAAGAAGAAGAAGTAAATCTCATGCCATCTAGCTTTTTAATCATGCGTCCTGATATTCCCGCTGAAGCTCTGACGGCATCGTCAACACAAACATTTGACGAAGATAGACCGCTTGTTTCTAGTTTTTATGGCACTGGGTATATCCATGCGCGAATAGCGAGCGCTCAAACATCAGTTCAAATGACGTTTGATTTAGGCACCGGAAACTCAAGAACTGTAGATCACTTTATTATTGGAGGTGTTAAGTCTCTTGTAGATGGTGGCACCAATACCGCTATTCTGGCTGGCTCTAATAATGGTAGCACATGGGTCAATCAGCTTGGCACATCCACGGCGTTTTTGACCAGAACGCTCAATGGTCCATATAAAGACGACCTGATTTTTACCTCGTCATATAACGATGATATCGCTGGAACTCTTGCTGCCTATAGATACTTTAGGGTGACAATCTCAAAGACCTCTGGGACCGCTCAGTTTGCCTTTAGGAAACTCTATTTCGGCACATCCTTCGACATGGAGAAGGAACCGGATAACTACAATCTAGAGGTTATTACTGAGCGAGATTCGGATACTTGGGTTTATCCCAGAGGGCATCCAATTATGTCTAAGGCGTTCTACCCAAAACACCGTGTGACTGTAGAGTGGGATGGGATTAGTGATGCTAAGGCTAGTGACTTCATGGATAAGATTATAAACGATCCATATAGAAGTACGGTATATCTATATACATCTCAGTATCTTGACCCACTATATGATAATAAGCTGATGCACTGTAGAGTTGTTGCACCGTCATGTTCAATCACTAAGGATAATGTGGCACCAAATTGGAATAGCATCACAGCGGTATTTGAAGAGGTCTGAGGAATGGCTAGTAACCTACTCATAGGATACCCAGATATACCGATGGAAGCTACAAGCTCTTCTATTAGTAATACTTCATCTAGTCTCTATCCATATCAGAATCTATTTGGTGGCAATAAGACAGATTTGCATTATCTGGATACTGCAACATCTGGCGACACTACAATTACGCTAGAACTACCAAGCGGGACTACTAAGGCGAGTAATTTTATATATATTGGAAGAGCTAACCTACTACAGCAAGCTAGTGTTAATACAATAACTATAAAAGGTGGAAGTACAAGCACCTATGGATCTGCCACAACAGTAAAGACCCTATCATCATTTACATCGACAACTCTCTATGGTCCAAATGATGATGATTATATTGAGAAGTTTACAACAAGCACTGCGTATCGGTATTGGTTTATAAACTACAACGCAACAAGCACTTCAAAGATTCCCCATGCAAAAATGTTCATAGGGAAGTTTTTTGACCCAGGATTAGATCCAAATGCTCCAGCAACCATAACGCGAATTAAGCAAGGTGGAGCTCAGCTTAGACCTACATACAGCTTTGAGTTCACTTGGAATGGGATGGCTTATGCTACTGCGGTTGAAATGTATCTAAAGTTTTATTTAACCAAGCGCTATATGCCGCTTGTGATATTTACAGATACTTGGCATGAGATTTTAATGGGGAATAGGGTTGTTTTCTGTCGTTTAACTGATATGAGCATACCCCCTCGCGTCACTAGCTTCTGCGATGTAACCGCGACATTTGAGGAGATCCCATGACATCTCCATCATTCAACTATTTTTATCGAGTAGAGATTACTGCGGTTCAATATACACTCGGTGGCATTAAGAATCAGACTGAAAATGTCAGAGAACTTATTACTCGGACATATAACTTCGTAAACAAAGAGCTTAGGGAGGCTGTAACAGCAAGCGATAGAGAGACCTATGTACCAATCCTTCAAAGTATTGGTGAAGTAACCCTTTCGGCTGGTGAGATACTTCCATCGGTATCTGGTTCTTCTGTTGTAATTAACGACGAAAGAGGATCATTTGGTGCAGATCGTAGGTTCTCTGACATCCTTGAGCGCTTTACTATCATCGATCAAGACTTAAACATTTACGTTGGGCAATCAGACACAGAAACAGATGCTCCAACATCGTGGACTAAGATCGGCGGTGGGACAGTAAAATCATGGTCTAAGGCGCTCTCTGGTAATACGCCAACCATGACTGTGCAATTTGAACCATTTAAGATTGCTGACAATGTAATGAACCTCGAAGTATCGAGGGATATTATTGGAATGGAGAGTGCCCCACAGGCTTCACTTGGAAAGGCTCTGCCGATTGTTTTTAACAAGGTAAACTCAAGCCTTTCAACGCCTTTAGATAGATATCCACAGGTTGTACCAACAAGGATTTCTGCGGACGGGGCATCTACTGCAAAATATGCTCTTACCACTCAAATGTATGAGCTTACTCGCGCTCGTATTCAGCCAAACTTATATGCCAAAAAAGCCTGGGAAGAGAGTGGGGAGGTTTGGGCAAATATATCATTTACTACCACAGCCCCAGATTACACAACGCCGCTTGTTGGAACCTATTATGGATTAACTAATCAGATAGCAAAGGCACATAAACTTCCAGAGATAACAGCTACTAATAATGAAACAGGATTCATTGTTACTGGCGTTGAAATAAAAATGAAGGGGCAAAGTAGCACCCCTAGTAGGCAAAGCAGCGTTAATCTCGTTGCCTCAATCCTCTTGGTAGAAAAGGGGACTTTTATAGTTGTTAAACAACTCGCTAAGGGGAGCGCATATATGCGGAACTACGACTCCTCTAATAATACTGGGGCTACTTTTTCAGTAAATATATGCTTCGATGCTCCAATTATTGTTGAGCTTACAAGTGCGCGAACATACGACTTTTATTTAGCTATTGAATCAACTGGCGCAGCCGCTAACGACGCGGAGATTCAAAAGTACAATACGAGTGTACAGGTGCTAACTAAACCCACTGGTGGTGGTTCATCAGAATGGAACATTGGTGGCACCGAATCTTTAATGGCTCATAAACTCAGAATTGTTGCCATCACCTCTAACTCGCATGAGTCAACATATACAAAGGATGGATTTACATATTCATCATTAACGATGACACAGCCATCTGTTGATACTGGGCAGTCCAATCCAGGGTTGGATTCTCTACAGATAGTAGGGCTAGTAGAAGGGTTCTGTAAGTTTTATTCAGATGGTGGGACGACATCAGGTACTGCAAGTGCTTATACAGCAAGCGTTAGTCCAGCATGGACATCATATACCGATGGACAGCTAATTGGGATTACGCCACATGTTAATAACAATGCTAGTGCAACATTAAACGTAAACTCACTTGGCGCTAAAAATCTTAGAAAGAATGGCTCGGCTATTGGAGCCAATGATATTACAGCTGGTGTTCTTGCTATATTTGCATATAACAGCGCGGCGAATAGCTTCGATCTTCAAACTGATAATGCGCGACTCTACGATCCTCCAACGATTGTAAGCTATCTATCCTATGACTGGGATGGAGAAAGCTGGAGTGATATTAGTGCCGTTGATACAACAACACTTGCTAGCACTCATTATACCCCGTTATTTACTAGTGGCTCTAGCAATCATAGAGCTCGATATCTTGGTGGAATAATAGAAAATAAAGTTACCTATGCTCAGGCGATTACGGAGATTGCCAGGGGATCTGCTTCAAAGATTGGTATATTTAGTAATGGAAAGCTATTCGTACACCCATGGGGTGTAGCGATAGATCCAGCCTATATAATTCCACAGGCAGATATAATTCCGCTCTCTTGGGAAACTAGAGAGGATAACTCTGTTATTAATAGAACTCAGATTACCTTTGAGAAGTATTACGCTACTAATATCAATCAAAGTGATACCCCCGATGGCTTTAAGTATTCAATAGATTTTTCTAGCGATACATATCTTGCAGTTCAGCAAATTACAGAGCAAAGCAGGTCTCTTTTTGGCGCAAAGAACATATTGGAAAATAATTTCCCAGTATTTGGATTCTCTGACACCAATCCTGCTGTCGGATTGCCTGGGTATTTAACTGGGGGTAGTACAGCAAGCCAGCCTAATTCTGGTGGCGTTGTAATCTATTCAGTCGATTTTCTAGCAGACTATTATATATCTAGGTTCTCTCTACCATTTGTCTATTGCAGCTTCGTGGTGCCATATCACAGATATAAGGACATCCAGATGTTCGATGTGGTATCCTTCCATCATTCGGAGTTTCCTGCGTTCTATGGGACAGACCCAGCGGCGCGCCCTGGTGTAGTAGATACAGGAACAACCGTAACGCCAGTGGTTGCAGCTAACTATGGCGAAGAGTTTGTAAGGGCACAAACTTATAGGGGGCTTGTTGAGGCAGTTAGTTATGTAATGGCGATGGAACATGCTCCAGCCATTCGTCTCACAGTTCAGGTGTTATTGAATGAGGAGTATGATCCAACATGACGTATGCAGATAATTACAACATACGAACTACATCCGTTAAGTTCAATGACGTAGCGAGCGCCCTAGATGGGCTGATTACAAGAAACTATGCTGGACTAACAACTGGGACATCTACTGCGTATATTGCTACTCCAAGCCCCACTTGGAATGCTTACACAACATCTGGATTGATTGTAATAATTCCACATGTCACCAATACCGGAGCATCTACTTTAAATGTCAGTGGGCTTGGGGCAAAAGACTTAAAGATTGCTAATACTGCCCTTGGGTCTGGAGTATTGCAGCAGAATGTACCAACGGTATTAGCATATACTGGAACATATTTTGAAGTGCTCCTTCAAAATGTAAGTATCCCCGTTGGTCAAATAAATGCGTATGCAGGGGCTAGCGCGCCAACAGGATGGCTAGTATGTAATGGAGATCCGGTATCTCGCACTACATACGCAACCCTATTTGGAATTATATCCACTACATACGGTAGTGGCGATGGAAGCACTACATTCAATCTTCCTGACTTGCGAAGAAGAACTCCCATAGGGACCGGCTCATCAGACTCGCTTGGTGGTAGTGATGCAGTAGCATACGCATCTCGCTCATCTACTCAATCACATACAGTTCCAGCGCATTATCATGGAATGGGAACTGGCGCGACATTAGCTGTTGATATTGCGCATACTCATAGTAGTGCGAACATTACCGGAACGGTGGGTGGAAGCGATGGTACGCATACGCACACCATAACAGACCCTGGGCATATCCATAGCGTTGATAGAACTGCATCAGCGACGTCATTTGGAAACGTAGCAAGAGTAGCTTTACCAGATGGCTCTGGTAACCAAGGTACCACAACTGCGATTGTTTCAAGTAATACTACTGGAATTAGTATCAACTCAACTAACTCAGGTCACGGTCATAGCTTTAGTCTTACAGCTACATTAGGGGCTACATCCAAAACACCTACTGGAACTATTGGATTAGTTACTGGTGGCGTAGATGGTAATGCGGCGATGACGTCTGGCGCTGGGCAATATCTTTATATCAACTACATCATTAAGTTCTAAAGGTTTTTATGGTAGCAGGACTCTACGACATCACCATCGAACAGGGCGCTACGTTTCAGATGTCTCTAACCTGGAAGGATAGCACAGGCACTCCCGTCAACCTGACTGGATACTCGGCAAGGATGCAGGTTCGTGAAAACTATGAGGCTGATAACACGCTCGTATCTTTAGTGTCTCCTACTGACATTACGCTCGGTGGAGCTCTTGGAACCATAGCGATAACGATTGCAGCCTCAACTACACAGCTTCTTCAGTTAGATGAGGCGGTGTATGATTTAGAGCTAGTGACGGGCTCTACAGTCACGCGCCTTCTTCAGGGCAAGGCGACTATTTCGAGAGAGGTAACAAGGTGACGGATATTGTTGTTGTAGCCACCGAGGACCAAAGATATGTGGTCGTTCAAGAGGCTAATAACACCATTACGGTCTCCTCTCCTCCAATAATTACAGTCGAGGCAACCTCGCCAGGACCACAGGGACCGCAAGGCGCTCAAGGACCGCAAGGCGCTCAGGGACCGCAGGGCGCTCAGGGACCACAAGGCGATCCTGGGGCAGCTGGGCAAGGGGTGCCAACAGGCGGCACTACTGGGCAGGTATTAGCCAAAAAAACAAATACAAATTACGACACCGAGTGGGTTAATCAGTCGGGAGGCTCTGGAGTTCCATATACAGGAGCTACGCAGAACGTAAACCTTGGTGAGTATGGGTTGTCTGGTGGGTTTATTACACTCGATACGTCCCCTACGACCACAACCGCAGCGGTGGGAGAGGTTTCATGGGACGATGGCAACGGAGCGCCATCCGTGGTTCTCAAGGGCGGAAACGTCACTGAGGTTATTGGGCAACAAGAGTATGCACGAGTTTATAATGACTCAGGGTCTTCTCTAACCAAGGGGCAGGTTGTTTACGTTAGCGGCGCTCAGGGCAATCGGATTGCCGTTAAACTTGCCAAAGCCGATACCGACCCAACATCTCGCTCAACCCTTGGGTTTGTCGCAGAGTCTATTGCTATTGGAGCGGAGGGGTTTGTCATAACCTCCGGACCGCTGTTTAAGCTCAACACACTTGGATTAACTCAAGGGCAGCCCGTATTCCTATCCTCAACTACTGCTGGGGCATATACAACAACTACTCCAGTAGCCCCAGAGCATACTGTTATCCTTGGGTGGGTTGAGCGAGTAAGCGCTACCGTTGGCTCAATTTATGTAAAAGTCGATAATGGCTATGAGATTGATGAGCTGCATAATGTTGCAATCTCTGGAGCCGCTAGCGGCAATACGCTCATTTACGATGCAGTCACTAAAGTCTGGAAGAACGCCAATCTCACAGATGGTAACGGCATTTCGATCACTGAGGGCGCTGGCACTATAACCATCGGTCTTGCTGATGGCGATAAAGGCGACATTACCGTATCTGGCTCAGGGGCTTCTTGGACCGTAGATAATGATGCCATAACTTACGCAAAGATTCAGAACGTATCGGCAACCGACAGACTTCTAGGACGACAATCTTCTGGTGCTGGTGACATTGAAGAGATTACCTGCACAGCGGCAGGAAGAGCTCTATTGGATGATGTAGATGCTGCGGCGCAAAGAACGACTCTCGGCTTGGGAACCCTTGCCACTCAGAACGGAACATTCTCTGGAACGTCTTCAGGGACCAACACTGGCGATCAGAATATCTTTTCGACAGTTGCGGTTGCCGGACAAAGCAACGTAGTCGCTGATACTACATCCGATAGGCTGGTACTGGGATAAGCATCACAACAAATGCAACAACAGATACGGTAACAATCGCATCGACTGTCACTGGTGACGTAGTTGGTCCAGCTAGTTCTACTGATGATGCTATCGCAAGGTTTGACCTAACTACTGGAAAGCTGATTCAAAACAGTTCCGCAACATTAAGCGATGCTGGTTTGCTAACAACGGCAAACCTTACGCTTACAAATCTTACACAGAGTGGTGTTATATTCGCTGGAAGTGGTGGCGCACTAACTCAAGACACCACTAATTTTAACTTTGACAACAGCACTGACCAGCTTTCTATATCGCAGACTGCCACTGAACGCTTAACTAATGGCTCATTTACCGGAAGTGCATCGGGCTGGACACTTACAACAGGTTGGGCTTACGCTAGTAATGCTGTTAGTCACACCACCAATGGTACCGGCACATTGTCGCAGATACCAACGCTTCAGTGGGGAGAGCGCTGGGAAATCTCATTTACGCTCTCAGCGTTTACTGCGGGTTCTGTCACGGTCGCATTTGGCGGCAATACTTTGGGGACGTTCAGCACTAACGGAACTTATGTATTTCGAGTAACAAATACAAACGTCGCAAATGGTATCGCATTTGCTCCAACTAATACCGCTCGCTTCACGGTCGATAATGTAAGCGCAAAAGTCCTTACAGGTGGTCGAGTAAATACTGGTGACTTATACGTTCAAGGTAGCGGATTAAGCGGCACAGTTTATATTTCGGCTACTGCTAAATCAAACGGATTGCCAGGGACAACTCGCCACCTATCGCTTGAGAATGGTGGAGGTAATAGTTGGATAGACTTTAAATTTTCTGGAGCAGATAAAGCGCATATTGGTGCTACCTCAAGCGGCGAGGTCTCAACCTGGGTTTCAGGCGGTAACTATGATGTTGTTTACAACAAAAATAATAGTTCAGTAATTAGTTTCAATGCTCCAAGTGTATTTGGGCATTATGGCTTTGGAGGATTTCAAAATGGAGTAAACGCTGGATCTACGACTACTCCAACCAGTACGCTAATGTCACAGGGTGGCACAGCGTTAAAAGTTAAGTATATCACAGCCAACCAGACTCTCGATAACACCGCTACTGAATGGATTGTGGATCCATCGACACCCATTTGTTCGGGTTCTCCTTCTAACGCATGTAGTTCTTACAACAATGAAGCAGATTGTTTAGCGCGTGATGCACACGGAGGATGCTCTTGGTTTGCTGGATATTCTTGTAATGTATTTAATGGCGATCAGGGCTCATGCCAAGCACAGGCAGGATGCACGTATGAGAGCGCATCGTGCTCTGGTTTTGGAGATCAAACCACTTGTGAAAGCTATTCAGGATGCAGTTGGACCAATGATCCACAAAGTTGCGTAGGGTTTGATCAGAGCACTTGTGATAG
>RGUK01000005.1 GCA_010027825.1 bacterium | reverse complement strand
CGCGGCAAATAATGGATTTCCAAGATCGTCAACAACCGTCACGCTGTGCGCCGAATACACACTCGGCATTAAATTGTGTTCGAGCTTAATTTTCATTGCGGTAACGATTGTTGTAGAGTTCCGCGACAGCCGCGGCGCGCAATTGCGTCCTGCTCGGGCGGTCGCCGTTGGCCTCTTCCACGACCGACTGCCACCACGCTGCCTTTGCTGTCGGAGGACTGCCCGAGTCAGCCGGCTGCGGCGCGGGCGGGGCCATCGGTCCGCCCGGAAGCGCGGTTTCTGCCGGCGGGGCGCCAGTCGTGCCCGGCGGCAGCACAAGCGACTCTGGCGCCACCTGCGCGCCAATAGCATTAATAATCGCGGTCAGCTGCTGTTGCATGTTATAAAGCCGGTAATCGAGCATCTGCATCATTTGCTCTGGTTTCAGCTTTTGCTGCCCACTTGTCGTCGGGGGGGCCGGCGGCGGAGCTGCCGGCGCCGGAGGCGCACTCCCGCCAACCTGCATAGCGGCCATAGCCGCAGCCGGATCGACTGGAGCCGCGGGTGCCGCCGCGCCCATAGCCGCCGGGTCGGTCGGCATTTGGCCCATAGCCATCGCGCTCGGATCAGCGGGCATCGCGCCAGCTGCCGCGGCGGCGGGATCCATCGGCGGCTGCCCGCCCATGGCCGACGGGTCTTGCGGGCCGGCGCCGGGAATGACCGCGGCGCGTTTAACAAAACGCGCCTGCGCCATATTAAGCAATTCAGGATTAATGGTGGGCATAGAAACCTCCAAAGTAAGTTACTTATCTTCCACAATATGCACGGGCGTGTCTACAGAAATCTCGCCGCGGCGATAGGCGGCGATCGCGTCTTGCCGGCTGCGAAACACCCGCGGCGGCGATTTTTTATTAATGCGACTGGACGCCAAATATAGCCCAGTTTGATAATCTTTGTTCGGCAGGTAGTGCGCCTTAAAGCTAGCCGTGGCGAATAAGTTTTTGCTCGGCAGCATTTTTTCCACAGCTTCTTTTGCCGCGGCATCAGTACTCGGCACGTGATACTGCATCGCGTCGCCGTCAAAATCGGCGCCGAAGCCTTTCGTAATTACAGGATTAATTTCCATAACTTTGTTTTTGGTCAAGCGCGGATAAAACGCCATGACCCCGTAGCGGTGCAGTACGGGCGCGCGGTTAATTACGATTGGTTTAGCGTTCATCTGAGTGTTTAATTCGTCATAAGCCGTCCGTGTTTTTTCGTCTACCGCTTGTAGCGCTTGCATACGTCCTAATCCGCGCCGAACCAGCCCGCGAACGACGAACGGTTTGTAAATTTCCCACGCCTTATCTTCCGGCAGGGCAACTTCATCCATGTTTAAGTCAGGATTGGGCGTAATAACAGCGCGGCCGACAAGATCAACCGTAGAACTCAACAGTTTGCGCTGAATCGACCCAAATTTTGGCGAATCTCCAAAAATCTTCGCTAAAAAACCCTGCACGTTGCGTTCAACGTTTTTCGGTTGTTGCGGGGCGCCTAAACCTACGACACCCTTTAAAGAGTTATAAACACCCAGCCGCTCGTCGCCGTAGTCTGAGAGCACGCCAGCCGATTCCTTCAACGCAGAATTCGCGTCAAACAGTTCTTTGTACAAATAATTTGGATCGTCAACGAGGGGCAGTTTTTTACTCCCCATTGTGCTCACGGGGCGGAACAGCGGCGGCAGCACAGGCACGACCTTCATCATCCAATTTTCTGGATGAACGCCTGTTTTTTCTGCGGCCTTTAAAAATCCAAGCCGCCGTACAGCCGCGTCCCGAAGCGTTTTGCGGCCAGATTTAATATCTTCCCTAGCTTGTTCAATTGCCCGGGGCACATTGATGTTGGCGAGGGCAGATTGAATCGCTTGCGGCCCGGTTTTGTCGTTTAGCTTTTCGCGACCGGCAATAATGTTCATTAATTGCTTTTCCGTCAAGCCGAGCGTGCGACGAATTGGCTCTTCCATGACAGGATTTGGCATAGGTTCGTGCAGCGTGATCTTTGACCAACGATTGCCGCGATGGCCGCCGGTTAAATACTCGTCAAACAGTCCGCCCGATTTTGGCTTCAAATTGCCTTTCCAATCCACAGTTTCGGAATTCTGTAATTCCCTGTCTCCGGCGAGCGCCAATGCGTCTTTATCCGTCATCGCCATAATGTGCGTTTTATCGCCAGAGCGGACAGTATTAATTCCAGATGCGCGCAACTGATTTACAAATTTTTCATACACATGCGGAATTTTAGGCAGCGGCGGATCATAACCGGCCATAAATTGCGACCAGTATTCCGGATTGGCCTGCCCGCGAACCATTTTGGCGTCTCGAATTACTTGCCCGGCGCCGTGAGACAATAGCGCGCCCAGCTCCAACATGCCGACGCGTTTAGCGCCCTCCGAACCGCCTTTTGCGGGAGTGCCCTCGGCGGTGTACGTACCCATCGACCGGCCCTGGCCTTTGGAATTGCCGCATAACATTGGTTTTCCGTCACGACGCACGTACAAAAGCCCCGTTCGCATCGTTGCGCAATACACAAAACCGGCGTAATCAATAGTTGAAAAATCGGCGGTATGGCGGGCTCCGTTAATTTGCGCTGTCGTGCGTTTTAAAGTCACCGCGCACGTCCACGCAGGCAAATAATGCGTCTCTCTGCTTGGCGCACACCGGCGCACGGTCGCCCCGAGGCCAATTCTCACAGCCAGTTCTTGAAAGTCGTCCGCCAGTTGTTTGGACGTAGTTATAAATCTGGTGCGCTGGGCGGCAGACGTTTCTTGCGGCCCGCCAGCGCCAAGCATCATTGCGGCAAACAATCGCTGCCGGCCGCTCAACGAACCATCCAGCAAACACCGCGGAATTTTTTTATCGTGACTGCGCGTTCCGTAATCTTGCAGATGCTCGGCTAAAGCTCGGCTAGAAATAGCGTAACCGTAAATTAAACCGTTAACCCGGTAATGCGCCCATTTAAATCCGATACGATTTAACAGCGTTTCAATAATGAAGCATTTTTCGGGATCGCCGATTTCGCTTTGATACAGCAACACGCAAGCGTGCCGAGGCGTCAAACGCACATAACCCGCCGCCGCCCACCAGCCAACAAGTTCTGCGTAATCATTCCACGCAATTGAATGCTCGCCGACTGTGATTGTTTCTGCCGCGTGCCCGGTATCTGGCACGAACCCAAACTGCTGCACACAAAAGCTCTGCCCGTGTACTTCATCTGCCCGCTTAAAATCCCAATCTGTTTGCCCGTTATATCCGCTTACAAACATATTATGGTTGGGCGTCACGGCGTAGTTTATGGCGCGCCCGTTAAAACAAAACAGCGGGCCTGCGTAATGCTTTTTAATCAGCGCCTGCGGTAGTTCATAAATTAGCTGCCCGTTATCGACAGTAGCGAATTCATCAGTTTCGCAGACGTCGCGCCAAAACACCCAGCCGCGGTTAGTCAAAACTTCTGTCTGCTCGTCATAGCATTCCGCGGTGTGGTGCAATTTCATGAAAAACCGATTGCCGGTTAACACGCCGGAAATCTTGCGGCCAGTTTCGGGATCAAATACGTCTTCTGTGTCGGTCAGCCCGTGTTTGGCTAATTCCTTTTGCGCGAATTCAACCAGATTTTGGCTATTGTCAAAATCTTTTAATTTGTACGCCCGGCCGGTTTTAGCCGCAACTTTACCTAACGCCGCTTCCACCACCTGCGCAGGATTAACACGACTAATCAAACCAAGCGGACTGACCAACACCTCGAACGGATTGCCGTCTTTATCTTTTGGCATTTGATCGTCGGGCACGATTTCCGCAATTACGCCCTTGTCGCCGAAGCGCCCAGTCAACTTATCGCCAACGTCCATTTCGGCCTGCGTTTTGACAATCACGCTGACGCCGCGGGCGGTGTGAGCAACGTCAGTCACCACACCCGGCGAATGATGTTCCCAGGTCACGGTGTCGTTAGCAAAATTTCCAGCCCGGCCCCGATGCACTTTGCCGTAAACGGTGTCGCGCTTTTTTGCCACTAAAATTAATGGGTCGCCGTGATTTACCACCGCGCCTTTTTTAATGGCGCCCCGGTCGTCAAAGTTGGTCAGCGTATTGCGGTCGTATTCGTCGGGAAACAGGCTTACAAATGCTTTTTTCCCGGCGTGCGTATTACTATCCCACTCCGCTTCATGCTGATACATGTGTTCGGACGTGAGGCGCTTCGCGGCCGAGGCTGAAATAATGCTGGCGTCTTCGTAATTTTTTCCGCGGAACGGCAAATAGGCAACGCGCAAATTTAAACCAAGCGCCGCCGTACCGTTCGGGTCGGTGTAGTTGCTCGTGGCCAGCAATTGACCAGGGGCGACTGCATCTCCGGGCTGGACTGTTGGTTTCTGCGTCCAAAACGTGTTGTGCACGATTAAGCCGTTGCACACAGCAAAATTTTCTGCGGTGTCTACCGACAAATCGTAAACCACCTCTTCATGCGGCGCGAGTTGAATATTTGTAATGGTGTCCCACAGCACGTCCGATTTGCCCCAAGCGCCGTAGTTGCCAGTAGCCTGCGCCAATTTACGTTTATGTGCATAGCCGCGGCTGCCTAGCACCAATAAACTCTCGGGCTTACGGCTTTTTACAACGCTGGCGTAAAACGCTTTGCGCCCGGGACCAGTAATCGGTACGCCCTCGAACGGCGACGCCCGATACGAATCCGCCTGCAGCGCGCAAAATTCTTCGTGACGGTCTTGGTAGAAAAACCACCGCGGCAACAGATGAAAGTGCTGGCTAATAACGCGGAAACCAAACCCCACGCGCCGATTGCGAATATTTGTATTGGCTTCAGCGTTTAGTGTCGCAAAAATTCCAAGTGCCGATAATACCGCAATAAGATCATCGCGCAGTTGTTGCGACGGAGCATAAGCCGTCAGTTGTAATGTGTTATTGCGGTCAGCCCACACGTCGCCGCAGCCGGATAAATATCCCTGCACCAAACCTTGCAGCACCGCCCGCGATTGACTGAACATTTGCGCCGGAATTTTTTTGTCCTGCACCGCGCGCCCAAAATATTCTCGCAGCTGTTTACTTAATTTGGGGAGTTTAGCCGTAATATTGGCCCCGGCGCGCCGCGGTTCGCTTTTCGGAAACAGCCGTAAAATTAGCTGCCGCACATCTTCTGCCTGATTGCCTTGAGGCACGTAAATTACCAACGTGTCTGGCTGATCGACACGCGTATGCCCCTGCGCTAAATACAGGCCAATTAAGCGACCAAAATCGAGTTCTCGGCTGTCGAACTGTTCACCGGGCGCAATCCGTGACCCTATAAACGCGATTGGGCACCTCGTTTTATTAACAACGCAATCGGCGGGGTAAATTGGCGTCAGCTGCCCGTGCGCGTCTAGCGTAATCAAACTGTGATCTTCGGTAACCGTAACCGAACGGCCCGACAAAAACGTCACTTTAAATAGCTGCTTGTCGTTCGTATGCCGCAAGTAATCAGTTACCGTGTGCCAGCTCGATACCTTGGTTGTAGGATTAACGCACAGTGTCTGGTCGCCGAGGCTGTGCGCGTAGTTACGAATTGGGCCACGATAGAATTGCCCAGACGCTTTTTTAATGACGATCTCAGTGTCGCCAGTAACACTTTTTCTGTTGCACGGCAGATCGTTATACAAGTCAATGACGTGCTTATTGCCGTCTTTGTCTCGCACGACAATATTATCAGCGGACACGGACAATACGCGGCCGGCAACTTGCGCTTTAACTGCGCCTAGTTTTTCGCCGAGCGTGTCTTCGTGCGATGTTTCGGGATCGTCGGCGCGGGCTGATTGCACTAACGGTGCTTGCGGATTTAATAGCGGCAGCGCTTGGGTAAACATTCGACTACCCATGACCACGCGCTGCCCTTTGACCATGTACTTCATCGGTACCATGTTGGTCAGGCCGGCGAACGTGTTGTCCATGTTTGGTAGCGTGTATTTAATTTGCGATTTCGGCACGTATTGCATTTTGCCGTTTACAAGCGCGGCGGCCATTGGCAAATCGTGCTGGTCTTCGCCCGGAAACATCAGCGGCATGTTCGCGAGTTCTTGCGGCGTTTTGTATTCCGTCGTGCCCATTTGATTATTTACTACTGGCATAACGAACGTATGCAGTTTGTTCATAGATTTGCGCGCGCCAGACGCAAACCGCATATCCACGCCAGTTTTTCCGCTTTCCGGAGTTCTTAAATAATCGATAAACCCAAAATGGCTGGGCTGCACATTTCGCGACTCGGCGGGCACGGCGTCAAGCGAGCCAATGCCGCCTTCGCCAAGTCGGGTTACGCGTGTTTGCTGGTCAAAAATTTCTGAAGGATTTATCTCCTCTATGCTGTTTAAACTCCAATGCGGCTTACCCTCGCGCATGACGTAAAGTTTTTCGCCGGGAACCGTGGCGCAATAAACCACGCCGGCGTATGGCTGCTTGTAATAAGCACTGGCGCGGCCGCGCTGCTTATTTTCGTCATCATTTGCAACACGTGTTTCAGCGCTAGAACCAAAACTTACTACATAACTAGCGGCCGCGTGCAAATTTTGACCGCTCGGCAGCCGTTTATTTATTCTGCCTGTACGGCCTAACCTGCCAAACAATTCCACAAGGTCGTACGCCAATCCGCTAGACGTCGTTTCAATTTTCGCGTGCTCAACAGCGTGCAAATAAGTTTCCGCAAACAGCCGCAAACGCCGGCCAGACCAGTTAAAACAATACCGCGGCAGTCGTTTTTCTTTATGAACTTCGCCGTACGTTAGAAGCTCTGCCGCCAGTCGTTTGCTTGTGATAAAAAACGTTTTAGCGCTTGCGATATATCTCCAGCGAAACGGCAGCGCGGACAATACGCGCACGATATTCGCGTAGTTTGAGTCAACTGCCGCTGGCGCCAAGCACACACGAAGTCGGCGCTTGGCGCAATGTTTACCGCTTACAGCAGGTTCTTCGCTTACCCAACCAGCGGAGATGTACAAACCTAAAAATTCAGCCCACGCATCTCCCGGAATTGTTATTGTGCGCCGCGCGGCTGAATAGTTGTTAATAGCGGCCGAAATTACAAAATCTGCGTCTACGCTATCTGCAGGCGGTAGCGTTGTTTGAAAAATACGCGTGCCGCCGTGCGCCTCGTCAGCGCGCTCGGCCCGATACGCCCCAAAATCTTTTGTTGCGCACCAAAGACGGTGATTAGGCGTAACTAAATAATTAAGCCGCGCTGTTTTGCAACCCAACAGCAAACCAGTGTATTTATGCCGCACAATGCGATAGGCGCGGTGATACTCCAACCGGCCATTTATATCGCACGCAAACTCGTCGGCGTCTGTAACGTCGGGCCATGCAATAAATCCGCGGCGAGTCAAAACCAATGTTTTGTCGTCAAAACACGAGCCCAGACCGCTGCCAATCAGCGCCGCGGCAATTCCTTTGTTGAATACGCCAGCCGGAATATGATCCAGCGTTTTTTTGGCTGTAGCTTTCCAAAGAAGCTGGCGCAATGTAGCCCTGTCTTTAACAAACCGTTCAGCAATCAGGTCTTCAGGCCCGTGCACTGACTGAAACGCCATGTTATCGCGGTCGTCTGATTCAGCTTCTTTGCGATTTACGGCGATTAATTTTTTTGTAGCCGCCAAAATTACTTCGGGCGTCAGCCGCGTATACGGCGCGCCCAATGTTTGCTGCATAACCCCCGGATCGAGTTCTGTTTTGTTGAACTCATCCGCTATTGCTTTAATTTTTGTTAGCTGATCAGCCTGCGGATTTGTTTTGTACACCAGCCGGCCGTACAACTTGTCAAGAGTTCCGGCATCACCTTGTTTGGCATTCGCCGCCGTAATTTCGTTGCCCCAGGCTTCGCGAAAATCTTTGTCTTGCACGCCCATGTGCCGCAGCAACGGCGCTAGGGGAATCTGCGCCTGCCCGATTTGAATCTTAAATACGCCGGTTTCGGGGTCGAGGTAGTACCGATGCGAACGGCCTTTTCCGGGAAGCGTATTGACGTGCGACTCTAATTCGCCGTTATCTTTTTGTCGCGTGTAGATCCCGGGCATCAAACGTAATTGATGCGCCAGCGTGTACTCAACGCCGCGATTGACAAATGTGCCGGACGCTGTGAGATACGGCACGTGCGCGAGCGTTGCTTGCCGCTGCAGCACAGGTTTGTTTGTCTTATTATCGATCAGCGACCATGTGCCGACCATGCGCCGGGTTAAAGACGACCCGGTCAAAATTGCATGTTTTTGGTCAGCTTTGGTGTATGTTTCAGGCCCGGCGTATTGCACATCGCCTAATTGCAACGTGTGCAGGTCATTTTTAACGGGCTCAATACTTTGAGCACTGCTTAGCGCGCGGTCAAAAATGCTTTGACGCAACGTATCTACGTCGCCAAACTCGCGCGGCTGCGCAGCATCGCTAGGCAGGCTCGGCATGGTTCACTTTTTGCTGTTTTCGACAAGCGCCGTGAGCTGCTCCGGATCGACATAGGGCGCGCTTTGCAGTGCACGCAGCCGGGCTCTAGCGGCCGCCGCCCGCTGCAGAGTCGCCGCGCGCGACCGCGCAACTGTTTGGTCATATGTGTATTTCGCACCAATCGCGCCGGTCCCGAGCGCGCTCAGCATAAGCGCGTTCCACGCTTGACCGGTTAGCGTTGTTGCACGTTTTTCTGCCGGCGTTGTTTTAAGCGCGTCAAATGCGGCGTCCAGCGCCGCGGCGCTTTTACCCGTCAACGCGTCGAAGTATTCTTTTCGTGCGTCATTAACTGAATCTGCTAAGTCTTCTTTTTTTTTCTTATCCGTCAGGGCGCGAATCGCACTTAACGCCGCCAAACCGCCACCCACACCAAAAGCTATATTTGCCGTATTTTGATAACCCTCGTGCCACGCCGTCGGATACGTCCGATCAGCGTGCCGGCCAAGCGGTATACGGCTTAAAAGCGCGAGCGGATTTTCTTTCGGAACTATGCCGGCAAGCCACGTTAGCGCCTGATCGCCAAATGACGAATTAGTGGCGCCGGCCTTCGCCGTTTTTTGCGTTTTTTTGAGTTTTTTTGCCGGATTTTTTTTAGGCGCCACCGATTGTGGAGCTTTATCTTGAATTAAATCTGGAATTTTTGCCGATTGGGCGCTATTTAATAAATGGTACAAACCCGCTCCGGCAGCCGTGATACTGGCGCCAGTCAGCGCACTACGCAATAAATCTCCGCCAAATACTTCCGGCGGCGTGACTTGTTGGGCAAATTTGTTCATGGCATCATCGCGTGTTTATTTTTTGTCGGAGACATTCCGTATACCTGGCACCATTCTAGCCATACGCGAAAATGTTTTTTATCTTCATCCCAGTTATCATTTCGGCGCAATAACCTGTACCAGCCGTTAACAATTTTATCGTTTATGTCGTCAAATTCCGATTTTTGCGACACGTCCCACAGCTCAAACATTTTTGACTTGTAATCATACTGTAATTGAATATCTTCGACTTCTTGCTGTTTTAAGTCGCCCGGTTCGCCAATAAACGGAAAACCGTCTAATGTGCCCGGCCAGTGCAGCCGGCGGTTACCGTGCTGTTCACCGCCGATTTCCGAATGATACTTAAATGTTGCCATCGAGTTTTGCCTGTCGGTATTTACGCGCTTTACTCTTCGCCCGGGCCCGATCAGCGTAAATTCGATACGTGTCGGCTAGTTCTTGCGACTTAATATCGTCATCAGTGATGTTGGGTTCTGTGGCGCGCGCAACACCGTAACCCAGCCCCGAACCAAGAGCCAAACCCGCCGCGGGAACAGTGCCGGCCAGCAAAGCAGTGGAGTCAATTGCCTTGCTCAATCCGCCAGTTATCGCTTGGCCGGCGAGTGTAAGGCCGCCTAAACCCAATAAAACCGGCCAAATCGCTTGTTTTTCTGCTGCGGACTTAATACGTTCCTGCAGCTGCGCGCCATGCAAACCCTCTTCCGCGCACCGAGCTAAAAACCCAAGCCGGAAAGCTTCTTTATCGGTTAAATCCATATCAGTAATCTCCCGGCAGAATGAGTTTTTTAGCCGGCGCAGCAGTCGCGGAAAAATCAGGCGTAACGTATTTTCCGGTGTCTTTTCCTCGCGGTAATTCAGCCGGCGGAGCCGATTTGAAATTTGCGTTATTTGTCAGCGATATTTTACTTCTACGGCCGGGTCGATGCCGCATAAACCAAGCATCCACCGCCGGGTCGTTCCTGTCGCCCTGTTCTTTCGCTTCTTTTGTGCACTCAATCATGTTATCAATTGCGCACTGCAAATCCATGCGATCTGCCGACAACCACGCGGCTTTAGCGGGAGTGACGGCGGCGATGTGCCGCAGTCGTTTTACCTCGTCCGACAACGCTTGGGCGCGTTGCAGAAATTCTTTACGCGTTAACACAAAAAATTCGCCTGTGCTTTCGTCGTGCAAACAGACGAATCCATTTTTTGCGTAAAATTTTAAACCGCGAAACGTGTAACATTTTCCCGTAACCGCCGGCATGCTTACCTCACCTTATTTATTTGTATGGGTTCCCGTTACCTGCGGCTTATAGCGGTTCGGCTCAGCTTTTGGCTGCTTAACTTCGTACGGCTGCGGTAACAGCGCGCGTGCCGGCGATATCGGCGCGACGGGCGCTACAGCAGATTTCGACTGGCACGCCGGGCATTTTGTCCAGCCTTGACCGTCGCCGGAGGGAACTCTGCCGGTGCCGCCGCAGGTGGCGCAATTCTTCGGGTCGACGCGCGGCGGGGCATCTGGAACGCGGCTAGCCAATGTAGCAGCGTAAGCAACCTCTGCTGCGACCACGCCGATATAGTCTTTGTGGGGCGGAATATTGGCATGCGGCACCGCCCACGAGAATAACGCCACAAACCATGTCATAATCCAATTAAACATGTTGAAACCTCTATATTTTGATATTTCCGGCGGTGCGGTTCAAATTTTTAAGTTGTTTGCCGCAACAAATCAATAGGCCGCGCGATTAAATGTTGCCGAGCGCCCCAAACGACTTCAGTTTCTTCGGCGGCCATCCATTAACACCCGAGATCGCCACCATGTAACGATTCTTAATGTCTGACCATTTCACCCAAAATGCGCCGACCGGAATGTCAATATTCGTACCCAAAACTCGACTGCCGCCGGAGTTCCAATCCCCCCAACTCTGCTGGAGCAACACCAACGGCTCGCCATAAATTTTCTTAATTTCGTCGCGGTCATCTACGCCTAAATAGGCCATTGCGTGCGCCCAACCTTTAGACGTACGTTTGGAATAGCCGTTTTCGTCTTTCTGGTCGGAAAACGATTCGCCGCCGCACGACGAAATGCAGTACCCGTTGTGCAACAGATCACGCAAGGATTCAAAATTTTCAACTTCTGTTACCGTCTGAACTAAATGCACTTTGCCAATTTCGCGCCACGAGTCCGGGGGCGTATTAGAGCCGTAAATTCCAGCATTTTTGGCGCTATACGTTGTAAAGTCGACTTTAATTTCAGGGTACGCCTGCCGAAGCCACAACCCGCTGTCGTTTAACAACACTTGAGCCGCTTCCGCACAGCTCCAGCCATCGCCGCCGTGCCGCCGCCAGTTGTAAATTGCCTCGGTGCTAAGCACGCCCGAAAGCCGGCCGGCATCGCTAACGCTCGGAGCGCCTTCCAGCCGGCCAGACGTGTTGTCCGGCCGCCCGCTCGTAATCTCGCAGCACATGGTGCCCAAGCACGCGTTCCGGCTTGACCAACTGACGCAATCACCCCGACCCTGCGCGCCGCCCGGTAGACAGTCTGGGTAAAGTTTAATAATCTCAACCACGGGCAAACTTAATTTACCTTTGCCCGTGTCTTCGAGCTTGTATTCAGCGCACGCCATGGCGCCATCAGGAATACCGCCGGCGGCCCGGATCTGATCCCGCAGCGCTTCAACGGCTTCCCGATTGCTGTACGCCCCGACGAAACCTTTTTCGTACGCGGCTACGACGTCATATACGTTCTCGAAAAATTGCGGCTGCTCGGCAGTCATGCGACGCTCTCCCTAAATGGTGATTACGATTTCCGCGCGGACGCAGCAACAACCTCGCACGCATGAATTAACTTTTTGCTGATCTCAGGCGTAATCGAAGCAACATCGTCTGTGCCGACTGCGGCCCGGAAAACCGCCTCAATTGCCGAGTCAAGTCCGGGATATTTACCCGGAGTGTCGATCGCCAATTGCAGGATGTGCGCGTGAGCACTCGACCACTGTTCAGTCGTAGTCAGGCGCTGCGCGTTAGTCGCATCCCGCTGCAACACCACCGCCGCGGCCGAATACACATCGTGGATCCGCTGCCGGTCTTCGGACGTCGCGGTCAGCAAGATTTTGCTAATGGTTTCGTCGCTCGGCGTGACAACCGGAGTCGGAACCACTGGCGGTACCGGTTTTTTGGCAAACGTGGCGCCGTTCGGGAAAACAAACGACACCAACAATAAAATGCCAGAAACTAAGAGCAAAATTTTAGGAGCAATTTTTCGGATCATACAACACCCTTTGACGGTTCTTTGTATTCAACTAATACCCGTAAAAGCACGGTGCACGCCTCAACACCTTCTTTGCACTGCTCGGCGGCCAACTTGTCGCGCAGTTGAGTAACTGCCAAGACATCTTTTACCAACGCCACCGCCACCGAATTTTTAACTTCCGGTGTTTCAGTTAAACCGGCGCCGGCGTGCAACAACCGAGTAACGGCAGCAACAATCGGCTGCCAGTACGTCACACACACTAATGCCGCAAAAATTACGGCGCAAATTACTTGAAAACTGGTCATAAACCCTCCAAGGCAAGATTATGTCTGCGGAACGAGTACGTAAGGTCGACCATTAATTGTAATCGCGCCGCCAATTTTTAGCGCAGCGTCTTTTGTAATTGGATACTTTTTTGTTCGTTTTCCGTATAGTTTAACAATTTCTGTCACATCGTCTTTTTGCGGATACGTAATGTTGGGGTCGTAATACGGCGCCATCAGGTTGCCCGCGTTTAAATGAGGCAAACCCAACGCATGCCCCAACTCATGGCAAATTACGGCAATTGCCATGTTAAAACTCCAAGCTTCGTCTTCGTCAAACATCTGGTCGAGCTGGATGTTTTCCGCAACACCACACGGCAATTCGCTCCACGCCAACGTCCCGCCCCGATCATCAAGACCGCACGCTTTTCCCGTACCTGACCGCGCATAAATGTTTGCGCGATCCGGCGTGTCCACGAGCTGCGGCTCAATGTTACAAACTTCTGCCCACTGTGAAAACGCGATGTCATACGCTTCGGCTATTTGAGCGCGCGTCAAACCAGGAAGCTTAATTTCCTGATAATACGAGATTTTTTGCATCGGCCATTTGCACACGGTCCCGGCCGCCGCAAAATTAAAGTCCGGCAAGCCGCAACGCCGCCGACCAATTCGATGCGCTGTTTTTGGCCCCACTCGCCCGGTCGGCTCAAGCCCGTTAAACGTTTGATACGCTTTTACAGCCGTCGCCAGTTCTGAGCCGTTAATTTTTTTAACGTCCGCCCAAGACTTGTCAACGAAATAACCGAGTTTGTACAGCTTCTTTAAAATTTCAGCTGGCGGCAAGACGTGATCTGCAGCCGCAGCTGTTTTTTTGGCTCGCGTCATGCGTCGTCTCCGGCAGAAGGATCTTGTTCGCTGTGCGCAATTGCGATAAGTTCGTCTAGCGCCGCGTCATCAGCCGAATCGCCGAGTTCAAGCAATGCGGCAAAAATTGGATTTACAACTGCTGATTTATAGTTGTTTTCTTCGCACCAATTCTGCCAAAGAACTTTCGACCGGCGCCGCAAACGAAACAACCGCGCGGGCCTCAGCGTTCGAATATTGCGAATATTTTGTTTGAGCTCTTCCGGTTTTTTCGGATTGCAATAGATGAAAAGCTGCACGCACATCGAAAGAATAGTGACGATCAATAGCGGACTGAACTGCGCCGACGCATCAGCTCGGAAAACCAGTTCGTTTGACAGCTGATCCGCCAAACCGCGCAACGCCGGCGACAGTTCAATCCGTTTTTGCAGCTCTTGCGGCTTCATTAGTAATGCAGCTCGCGCAATTTTTCTAACGTCACTGCTTCCATGTACCGGTACTTAGCGTCTAGCAACTGCGCGCGCAGCTGCTGCCGGCCAGATAAGTACTTCCACAGCAGCGCCGTATTCAGCACAATGACTTGCGTGGCACCAATCAACGCCGTAACAATTTTTGTTAACTCTTCGGCCTGGCCGCGATTGACCCAACCCAGCAACACCAGCACTGTCGTGATGTTGCCAATCGACCCAACCGCGAGAGTCCAAAACTCAGGCGTAAGCCAATTCAACAAATTGTTAAGATTGGCGTCGTCGGCGGCGGAGTTTAACACCCGAAGCTCTTCGCATACCGTCCGAACAGATTTTTTGGGCGCAGTCGTTGTCATGTTAATTTCCTTGTAAAAATGTCAACTACTATTGTCGAGGATTTTGACGCCGCGCACAAGCAACCAATGTTTTAATGAATACCTAATATCGCCGGCGCAATTGCGTGCATCATGCCGCCCCACAACCCCATGTCTTGTAATTTTTCCTGTCCGGCCGGTGTTAAGCCGGCCATTGCCGAAAGCGCCCGGCCGGCAATATTAGCGGTCGCAAGCCCGACGCCGGCTGAAGCAATGCCGTGAATTACATCCGCAGGACTAATAATCGGCGATCGTTTGACGGAACTAATTCCGGTCATTAAGCCCGTGGTTGCGGCGGCGTATGCGGGCGGCGTGTGATTATTAAAACCATTTACTGCGCCAAGCGCCGTGTCGCGCCATATCGCTTGATTGAAGTGCGCCACCGGAATTACGGGCTGATGCAAATGTTCTGGCACGTCAAATACGCCACTAGCGTTAAAATCGTCATTGTCGTCAGCAAAGCCAAAATTTGCCTGCTTAGCCTGCGCGGCAACTGGCGGCATGTCATTTCGAATGCCAAATCCGCGAATCGTATGGAACACCGGCGCGCGCCAAAATTCGTCGTGGGGCGTCGTCGCGCGCGCGTTAGAGTAGGCGTTTAATGTTCCAAAACCTGCTCCGCTAAGTAGCCCCAGCATGCCCAACGTTTTTCGGAGCCTGCCGCGCTGCACGTAACGCTCTGGAAATAGGTTTTCCGCTAAAGTTCCCGCGCCGTAACCTAAACCGCCGGCCATCGCACCCGTCACGAGAGCATTTGTTAACGGTGTTGGTCCGCCCAGAATTTTTTGAGTGTTGTCAAGCAACGGCGTCAGCATTGGAATGTACGCGCGTTTAATAATCACGTCGTGCTCGTAATCCAGAGCGCGCGGCGGATCAAACAAGACGCGCATGCTCGGAAACAACTGGTGATACGCGTTGGCGTATTTTTCCTGCGCGGCGGGGCTAACATCGGCGCCGTAGATCGACACAGTTTTGTCCGCGGGCTGCCACGTAACAGTAACTGTCGCCGTTTGATGGACCGTATTATGGGCCGCAATGTTGTGTGCGGTTTTTAATCCCACAGCGGCCGGCACCATGCGCGCAACATTGTCCGGAACAGCGCGCCATACATTTAAATTCATGTTACGAACCTTTGCGCCGCCGGAATAAAATCAACCACAGCAGCCGCAAAACAAAACCGATAAAAATTACAACCCAAGCAATCAACCCGCTGATCGCAAAAAATACGGTTAACGGAATGAGAATAGCCAGCGCGCCCAATTGCTCGACCGGCACCCCCTGCAGTGTTTTCCAAGCTTTTAAATAATCCACCACCGTCAACGTGCTTTTCGGTATTTCGGGGGTCGCGGGTGTAGTCGGCGCAGGAGCAGACTGCGGGCGTAAAAATTTATTTAGCCGCGTCAAAATTGGCCACGCAGGCTCTTTTTCGTCTGCGCTCATTTTTTTCCCTTAAAAATGTTTAAGGAGTCAATCAGCGGCTGCCCGTAGTCTTCAAGTACGTCGTCTAACACGTCGTCATTTGTTCGTTGATTTTTTAGCGCTTTTAGCGCCTGTTGATATTTATACCGCGAGTTGTGCGCCGCCTGATAATTTTCGTAGTTTCGGCGCGCTGTCCGAACGAAATCGCCGCGCTGCTTGACTTGATATAAATGGTTTTGAATGTTTTCAAGAAAACTTTGCCGGCTGTTGTAAACCACCGGCTGGTGCGCGCCAAACGAGTTGCGCAGCGCATTTAAATACACGCTGCCCGATTTTTCAGTAGCGGCTTTTACGCTCGAAGGAATCGCCGACGGGTGAATGTGAAATTTAAATTTTGTTGGCGTGTGCGTAATGCCTTTGTGATATGTACTGCTATCGTCAATTACCCAGTCTGCGGGCGCTTTGTTCATTAGCCGCCGCAAAATATCCGTTTTTTGCGGATATTGTTTATTGTCAGAATGTTCTTTGGCCCGACGCAGGTCATCAATAATTCGCGGCGTTACTTGTTCGAGGTTTTTGTCGGGCTGGGCGGCTGAGTGCAAATGATCTTCGGCAACTTCTTCGGCGTTTTGGTCATCGGCGGCGTGTTTGTGCTCATGCTGAACTCCTGCAATTAATTGGTTGCAATCTATATTGTCGGATTTGTTCTCCGCGGCGGCTTTACTAACGTTGTTATCCTGCAAAACTTTTTTGCGCCGGACCGCGACCGTAATATGAAACGGATGATCATTTAGAAACGGCGACAGGCCATAACTTTTGCGAATGGCTGCCAGCATGGGCGACGTAATCTGCAACGCCCAAACTTTACTTACACCGTCGATGTTGCGCGGCGTAATTTCTTTTAATTGCCCTAACGAGTAACTCGCCGTGTGGCCGCGTTCATTAATTTTATCCGCGCCAATTTGTTTAACTTCATCCGCCGTCATGACCGAAATATGCGCGTTTAACGTATCACTGGCGACGTTTGGCACATTTAGCGTGCCCGCCCGAGGCAACTCGGCGCCAGGGGCCATAAGCGCGTCGTACAGGCCCCGCACCAACGCATTGGGCACCGAAAGCAACAGCCAGCCTGATTTCGAGACGTACAGGCGGCCCGTCAACGCATGATTCGTCGAAGCTTGCTTATTTGTTTGATACAACCAACCCAGCGCATTACCCGCGTGATATGCCGGCTGTTCTGTAACCGGCCCAGACGGCCACGATAACGGATTCAGCAGTGACAGCACATCCATGCCCGGCCTCTATACAACTGCCTGAGTAGGATTCGAACCTACAACCTACCGGTTAACAGCCGGCCGCTCTACCGTTGAGCTATCAGGCACAGCGTACGTTGTGTGCCCGGCCGAAACCGCGCCCGCACTGGGTTGCGCAATGGTGCGATTTTTATGTTCTGCCGCCGCCAGTCCAGAAAATAACAACAACCCAGAACACAACACGGCCGCCATCACGGCCAAAACACTCCAGCGATTACGTACGATTTGTGTCATTTTTGCTGCTCCTTTGGTCTCGGGGCCGTGTGTGCGTGATTGTAATATGAATTCCTGCGCCTGTTAGCAATGAAATTAATAAATCTGTAATTGTGGAACCGCCCATTCCCGCAACGACACAAATGCCAATCAAACCGTAAACATTTTTGGCTTCTAAATAGTTTCGGTACCAAATTAACGCAATTGCCAACCCCAAGCAGCCAGAGTTTAACATCGCGCTCGCTGCAGACAGTTTAGAGACTTTTTTAGCAAATCGCAAAAGCGTCGCCAGCCCCGCAAAACCTGCGGCGCCAAACGAACTTACAAATACCGATAACGCATATAAGTTTTCGTCATTCATGGCGCTAACCGACAATACGTTGAAAGCTCCCGCGATCCCCTTCCGCGAGTCCGGCTTTAACAAAAGTTAAAGTCTAGCGGCAACTTTCGAGAGCAAAAAAATCACTCCGTGTGGCATTTGCCGCCCCACCATTCGCGTTCTCGACCGAGTCTGACCGCGACATCTTTTTAGGCTCAAAATATCCCTATTTTGGGCCTAAAACCTAACCAACCGGCCACCACGGCCAACTTTCAACTTATTAATTTTAGCACGCCGCATTTTGCGCGCGCTACGCGTGAAATGTGCCGCAAATTTTCAAAGATCAACAAGCTTTAGACGTACGTCTGCGGCTCGTTGCTGCACATTCCCGCGGGCTCATAAGGATCCAGCCAGCCCGGTTCAGCCAGCTCGGGATACGCGGCAATGCTTCGCGGCGCCAGCGGATAATTCGGCAGCGTCCAGATAAACTGCGCGCTGGTCAGCACAAACGGATCAGGCGCCGCGATTAATACGTGCGCGCCGATATTGCACAGCGCGTCGATAGTTTCTGCGTTGTTTGTACGCGCCCAGATGCGCTGCTTTGACAAAAACGCGGGCGGAATGCAGTCAAAGCCGTTTGCGTGCGGCAGATAAAATCCGCCATTATGAAACTGCACATCGATCAATACGTGCCAACCGGCTTTAAGCGCGGCTTGTACATACGCCAGTTTGTTTTCTTTTTCTGGCTGCCGGCCTGCGACATTGCCAAGATGCGAAATAATAATGCCGTCAAAATGCGGGCGCTTAGCCATACACAAGTCTCCTGAGTTCCGGGTGTGATTTAATTACCGCAGAGCGACCTCCCTGTCGCTCTGCGGCGTCAACAGTCCGGTCAGAGAACCTTGGCGGCAATCAAACAGCCGCGAGCTACCGCATGCAACTGATCGTGCGCCGACCGCACTTCTTTAATCGGCAGCGGAAACGCGTATTCAACCAGCTTTTGGCCCAATAACTCGACAAACCCCTTAGCCTGACTTGTACCGCCAGCCACAACAATCGGCAACGGATTTTTAAACTTCGGCAAAAGTTTGTGGCCAGTTAATGCTGTAACTAAATTTTTTGCGGTGTATTCAATCAACCGCACATAGTACGAACCAATCGCCGCCAAAATCGGATTATCGTTTGGTTGGCCGATCGTAAAATTGCCGTACTCTTTTTCGGCCTGCACCACGCTGTCCGGTTCGCCCAGCGCCACGGCCGTCATGCGATCAATCCAGTCACCGGATTTAGTCGTGGAAAACAGCACGGTCGGCTCACCATTAAGCATGACACACACGTTGACCATGCCCGCGCCGCACGACAACGCCACGCCGGTATAGTCATCCTCTGCCAGTTCCGAGTAGCAAATTGCCTCAGCTTCATTGATAGCCCGGGCTTGATAACCGCGTTCAGCCAAAATTGCGCGCACCACATCTTCGTGATAGCCGACGTCAAACTCCGATTCCGACTGATCTACCGGCTGCGCGGGAATGCAAAACACCAGCTTCTCGTTCTCCGTTTCCGCCCGGCCCGCCACTTCCTGCAGAATGTACGCCAGCACGCGCTTTGCTTCTTTTTCATTAGCGTTTAGCACGCCCCGGTACATCGGGCGCTTAACCGAGGCATTCCGCTCGACGGCTTTTTCAATCGCGTCTTGGCCCAAAATAATGAATGTACCATCAGCGTCTTTAACGAATACTTTGCCCTGCAAACCCTTTTCAATCATGGCAACGGCGACGGGCGTAGTCGGTTTAATCATGAAATACGCGTCTCGAAAGTCGCGATACTCCACATGCCCCACAGCTTTGGGATCCGTAGTGCAATTCTGTGCCGCGTCTTTGGCCAGCACAATAAAAGACGTTCCGACATCTAAGCCCTTCGCCATATTACTTTCCTTTGAATTGCGACAACTTGGACACAGCCGACTGAATATTATCCTCAGCCCGCACAATATTTCCTAACGCATTCTCGTCGGCGCGCGTCAAACCGGCTGTGCTGATCGGCGCCACGAATTTGCGCTCATCGATTTCAATTGGAGCCGCTGTTGAATTTAACGCGGAGCCGGGAAATTTAATTGTCTGGGCGCGGTCAACACCGGAAAACTGAACGTCCGCCGATCGAAATAATTTGGCCCAACGGTCTAACCGGCCAACGGAGTAGCCAAGGCCGTAACCAAACACGAAACCAACAGCGCCCCAAATAAGTAATGCATCAGCCGGCGGCATATGCGCAACTCACTTCGGTTGCGGCGGCGTTAATGCACCGCTGGCTAAGAATTCTGCCAACCGCTCCGCCTGCGGGGTTTCTTCCGCCACGATAGTGTCGTAGTACATATACCCGTACGACCGGAATACCATAGCATTGTTGACAAACCAGCCCATGTGCGGGCCTTGGCGCATAAAATCAATTAATTGTTGTGTGCCGCGTTCATCCAAAATAAAGTTGTTTTGCAAGAACCGAGAAATCCAGAAACTTTTGGGTTGGCAGTTAATATGCCCAAACCCGTTCTGATCCGGTTGCGCGGCGCTAAAAATTACCAGCGGAGCGACTTTCGTCAGCAATTCAACAAAATAGTCGGCATGTTCCGCGGGCAAGTGTTCACCGACTTCAAGACACAGGCACACGTCATACTTGCCCAAATAGTCTTGAAATTCAGACGAAAAAATATCGACTTTTGCGTGCGGGCATCGAAAGTCTTTATCTACTCCGTCGGCAATTAAAACGTTCGACAATTTTCGGAGCGCGTCGACATAAATACCGGGACCGCAGCCGACGTCTAAAACACGTAAACCAAGCACGTTAACTTCCTTTCGTAATTCGCGAATCTCGAACGTGTCGGCAAAATATCACGCACCGAACACGAGGTCAACACGCGAATTGCGCGTCACAGTTTATTCAAAACAGCCGCCACAATTGGATGCCGCACAACATCTGCGGATGAAAACTGCCACGTTGCAATTCCCGGCACGTTGGCTAATTTATGCATCACCTCCACAATCGGCGCCGGGCTGATGGGCAGGTCACTTTGCAGTGGATCGCCCGTAATGATTGCCTGCGTATTCTGGCCAAACCGCGATAAAAACAACTTTAGCTGGCCATATGTGGCGTTTTGCGCTTCATCAAAAATACAAATAGCGTCATTAAACGACCGCCCGCGCATGTAACACAACGGCGCCAACACGATTGCTTTATTTACAACTTCTCGGCGCGGGCTGAACTTTCCGACGAGAATATCGAGCGTGTCGTACAACGGCTGCATGTACGGATTGACTTTGTCGCCGAACGTGCCGGGAAGATACCCCAACCGCTCCCCCGCCTCGACGATTGGCCGCGTTAAAATAATGTTCGTACGCCGTTTTTGCAGAATCTCATTAATTGCGTACGCCATGGCCAAAAACGTTTTGCCCGAACCCGCCGCGCCCAATAGAAAAGTAATCGGCGTCTGTTCAATTAATTTCCATGCCTGTTTTTGACTGTCGTTGCGCAGCTCAATGTCTACGGGCGAGCCGCGGTCTTGTTTCTCTAGCGTTTGCGTTTGTTTAATTTTTTGCTTGGCTTTGCGCTCCGCTTTCCGCACCGATTTGTTTTGGTTTTTGGCCGGCATGTATACCTTTCTTCGCAAAATAGCACGTTATTTTTTCTTGCGCTTTGGCTTAGGTTTGCTGCCTTTTGGGCGGCACGATCCGGGCGTATAAGGCGCTTTGCCCGGCACCGGCTCATAGCCCGACCAGCACCGAGCTGCTTTTAACGCGGCTTGTTTGAAATAAATCTTTTGCGCGATGTTCATGCTAAAACCTTTTTTTTCATGTGCTTTATATTCACCGTATGCGTTGCGCAGCATATTATCGACAAGGTCTTCTTCCGTTATACCGGCGGGCAAACTCCCGTTAGGGTTCAAAAACATTTTCAAATGCTCAGGCACAAGCATTGGACCACCCACTTCCAAAGCCGGCGTCCAAGGTGACTTGTTTTTTCGCGCTTCGAGCAAACTACGAACTTTCGGGTTTTCTCGGACTTCCGCCAATGCTTTATTACGCACCTGGTTGTATAGAAAATTAGGCTGCCGCGCGGTTTGATGCCGGGCCTTAATTGAATCAAGCAGGGCCGCAGCTTCTCGAGAATTTTTTGGTTTGTTAGAGCCCTGTAATCCCATCAAACTTGTTATTGCAAGCTCCCGTGGCGCGCTGAGCAGCATGTCAGCCGGCCCTAGCTGGTCATTTAACGTTTGCTGTCCAGCCGCCCAACCGCCACGAACGCCTGAATCATTCTTTTGATTCATGGCGTCGTGAATTTTTTGAGCCGCCTGTTGTTCAGCTTGCGGGCCGCTAATTTGTTCGGCTGTTGGCACGTTCACGCCGCCAAAAAAATTGGCCATGTTATTCAGGAGTTCGCCCGTTTGCGCGCGCACATCGTCGCCAAACACGCCGCCAGCAGCCGCAGCGCCTCCGCCTACTGCCAAACCTAGCGCGCCAAGCAAGCCACTACCCAAACCACCCCCGCCGAACAACGACGTCAGTAAGCCAATTAGTCCGCCGCCCATACCCAACGCAGCGAGCAATTTATGCTCCATAGGCAGTTCATTAAACTTGGTCATCGCGGTGTCCGTAGCCTGCCTAGCAAAACTCGCCCACGTGCTCGGGTCATTAAAGTTTGTCCCGGGATTAGCTTGCTTTAATTTTTCAAATTCCTCGCCAATAAGCGTGCTTTGATACTGCTGCATATTCGCCGTAAGTTTTTGCGCGGCGTCCGTATTGGTTTGTCCCGCTTGAATGTCTTTTAAGCCTTGGGCGTATTCCGGATTATTCGCGATAAATTGCTGCAACTTGTCCGCGGCCTCTGCTCGGACAGCCTGCTGCGCTTCCGGCGTCGTGGCTTGGTTTACTTTTTGCTGAAACTCTGGCGTAAAAATACCATCCGCGCCGCTCGCAGGTTGGGCAGGTTGCGCCGCGGCGGCCGGCGACGGGGCGGGTTGGGCCGCCGAGGTGTCAGCTGGCCCGTCGGTTTGATTTTCGGCCGGCGCAAAAGCCACCGGTCGCGCCGTAGTTTGTGGAGCGGCTGGCGACCCTGCAGGTTCAGGTTCTGCCGCCGGCGCTGGAGTTTCAGCCACCGGCGCGGCGGCGGGCGGTTGTTGTGCCAGACTCGGGCCGCCACCGGGACTGGGCTGAGTTGCTTCCGGGCCGGTTAAAGACGCCGCGGCCGGATCGGCGGGCGCAGCATTTGGCATTTGAAAGTTCGCGGCTGCCGCGTCTGGCTGTAACGCTTGATCTATTTTATTTATCCCGTGCCCCAGATCGTCTATGCCGTGTATGAAACCGCCAGTGCGATAATACTGCACAGGCCCTTGCGTAAACATGTTGGCGCCTGTTTGTGGTCCGGCCAACCAATTGCCAGCATCCGCCAAACGTTTACCTACAACCGGCAACTTTGCCGCGCCATTCAATGTTTTGGCTGTTTGAATAGCTTTTGCGCCAACATTAATGCCCCGGCCCGCGGCGGCGGGGGCCGCCATTTCAGCCGCAAAATCGCCGACATTGTTAGCGAATTGAAACGCGGTGTCATACCTCGAACCGCGGCCCAATGTGTCGCGCATGTTTTCGCGCATTTGGTTCACGGCCGTCCCGGCATGTTGTCCGGGTTCGGCAAATGTGCCGTCGTAATCGAAATACCCGCCGGAAAGCGTGTCAGCCGCACCGCCAGCAATGTCTTGTAATCCGGCAAACGCGGCGCTGTGAAACGGCTTGGCGAATGCGTCAGCCACGTTCGTCGCGTCGGTGGTGAGGCCAATTGCGTCAGAAGCCCGGCCGCCAACTTGCGGCACTGCGGCGGCTACGGAGCCAATGCCGCCCGCGGTCGCATTTGCCGCCCCAACGGCCGTAGTAGCAATGCCGTGGAATGCGTTCAACGCAGGCCGCACAACCGGCGCCAGTTTTTCGGCTACCGGCGCCAGTTTTTCGGCTACCGGCGCAAGTTGTCTGCTTAATCCGCCGCCAAAATTTCCGAATGGCGGAGACGAAACAGCGCGCGGATTAAACGCCGGAGACGGCCCTTTTGCGTCCAATACTGGCGACGAACTATGCGCGCCAGTTGTGATCACGCCTGGCGACGAACTATACGCGCCAGCGCCAACTGCAGCTTTTACGCGCGCAGCCGCGTATTTTTGCGTTAACGTGCGCAGCGCCTGTTGATTAATTAACGTCCGCCGAGGCATGTGCACCTCTACTGTTCACTATCTGCAGGCCGCGGCGGTACACCCCGCCGATACGCGCCACACCAATCCGTGCCCAACGTGTGCGGCCAAGCCGCCAAGGAATATTCATTGCCAAACAGCGGCGGATTGATTCGGCACGTGCCCAGCGTATCACCGTTTTCAGTCACGTCGGCGGGCTGCCAGAAATAGCAATTATTGCAGCTGTTATAGCGTTGTTCATCGCGGGACCGGGGCATAAACACCTCGAATAAAAATTACTTGGAGTCTTCGGGAGCCGAATAGTCGCAGCGGCCGCCTTCGCAACAGGTCTCGACAATCGTGCGGCAGCTGGGGCACACGAGTTTGCCGCGGATTTCTACAAGCGGCGCGTCGCACACCGGGCAGACCGACGACGAAGCCATACGAATTACTTTCTGTCTGTGGCGTATTTGTTAACGACATATCCGATGCGTCATGGCGGCGCGATACGCCGTCGCCATGCTGCGTACGTCTTTATTGTAACAACGGTAGCTGAAAAAATGGCCAAACACGATATGGCACGGATCCGAGCATAACGTAATCAAATTGTCGGGATTTAATTCCTGCGTCGGGTCTGCGCTAACCGGCACGATATGGTGCACGTCAAGTTCTTTATCCCGGCCACACGCGACGCACTCGGGTTCTTTCAATAAGTGCGCGGCCCGGAGCTTGCGCCACTGACTGGCCCGCTCGCGCACGGCCAGCACATACCGCGGCCGCAGCCACACCGGCAGGCAATTCCAGAGGCGATGCAACATGCGCGACCTTTAATTCACGCCGCAAAGCTTCAAGCCTAAAAACGTGCCAAAGCCCATACCGGCAATCACGCCCAGCTGGCACAACCATTTGCGTGATTGCGTGGGCTGGTCGGTAAGTAAAATTAAACCGACACCACGCGTAAACGCAATCAACATCGCCATAATTACTGCCATTTTAACGTTCTTGTCCGCAATCGCCCGGGTGTACAGCACGATCACAATGTCCGCCGCGGTGGTCGTGACAAACGCTAGACTCATCGTTTTGAGTAACGAACCCATGCGTATCAACCTCCCGAGCGCCTACCTGATGCCGCGGCACATACGGGCAATTGTGACATTTCCGTCCGCAGCATTGTTCTTGTCGCAATAAAAATTCACGCGATAACGGCTGACTCCGCGGCGCCATGACTTACAGCACCGTCTGCGGTAAATTCTGCTCGTACACGGCATACGCTGCGGCATACGCTACGCCCCACGATGCGTCATGGGCTAGTTTATTAAAACTTTCGTCGTCGGTCGCCCCGTCGAGCAAACAGTTCCACGCGCGCGCATGGGCCCACTCATGCAGCAGCACGTCAATGGCGCGATGCTCGTCCAACGCCTTGTCGATCTGAATAAAAAACTTTTTGCCGTGCTTCCAGCAGCGGCCTTCCAGTTTTTTACAGATTGCCGCCCGCCGCACGCTCACCGGATAGCCGGGCGGGCATTTTTGCTTTAATAGCTTGAGCAACCGCCGGTATGCGCTAAATTTGCTTGCCATCGGCGCCCTCCTTGGCGTATCCGGCTCTGCGGCGGTGAAACGTTGCAATTATCGGTCGGCAGTCGCTCCCCGCGAGCCTACTTCTTTCAGCAGGTCGCGGAATTGCTCGTTTAGCTGCTCTTTTTCGGCCGTAAGGCGTTCTAGAAGCTCGTCAGCCGTCCGCGTGCGCTGATACCCCAATATCTTACCGAACAACGACGGCTCTTCCGAATGACTGAGGTACCGTTCTACGTCGACATTTTTTAAATCTTCCGGCAGGCCTACGTGGCTGTCAAACCGTAGGCCACGACCCCGCGCCTGCTGCGACCGGGCTTCATTCCAGTGCGGATCCAGTAATTGAATTAAACTTGTGCCTTTGGTTGACAAGCCTTCTGCGCCGGCCGGACCAATTAATAGCGCCCGTAATTTATTATTGTTATATGCGTCGACCGCAGCTTGCCGCGCTTTTGCCGAAATACCGCCGTGAAATAGCGCATGCGGAATCTTGGCCTCTGTTAATTTTGCCGCGTACGGCTGCAGGCCCGCGTCAATAAAATTTGAGTAAATTAACGCTTTTTTGCGCGGATCAGACTCCAAAACAGCTTTAAGTCGGTCAAATGCTGTCTGCATTTTGCCACTCTGGTAAAACGCCCGCAGCGGATCGCGATCCGACCGGAATGGTTGCGTCGACAGACTGATCTGCCGCAAACCCGTTAAAAAGCTGTTTAATTTACTCAGTTCGGCTTTGGACAACGGAAACTCTTTATCAAGTTTCCATAGAAATCCGGGCGCGATCTGTGTCCGAATCGCGCGCTGAATCTTTTGCTGTTCTGCGGTTAACGGCGCGCGCACAATCGTTTCATTAACATTTACGCCTTCGGGTGTTTTGCTGGGCTGATAATCCACGCGGCCGGCCAACAGCTGGCGCAACTTCGGCCCGTTACGCATGACAACTTTCATGCCCGGTTTCGCGCCATTCAGCCAACCCCACCACCCCGGATACACTTTTTCTTCAGCCAGAAATTCTTTATCAAAAATCTCGGGCGACAGCGGCTGCCCGTGCAAAATTGAAATTAAACTTGCTAGGTCTTTGGGCTCGTTTGTAATTGGCGTGCCCGTTAAAAGCATCACGCGTTTGGCTTTTTGCGCGGCGTCGGTAATCGCCCGCGAGCTGTCGGCTTCGGGATTGCGTAACCGAGCCGCTTCGTCCACGATCAGCGTATCCGGCTGTGATTTAAACCGCTTGCCCATGCCCAACCCCGTATAACTCATGATCTCGGGATTGGACGTTGTGAATTTGTTAATTTCTTTCTTGAAGTTGTCGCGCAAACTCGCCGGCACCACAACGCCATACTCGTCGCCGGTGACTTTCTTAGCAGCTTCGGCGGCCGCTAACGCCGAAAGCGATTTCCCCGTTCCCAAGCCGTGATACAACAGCAAGCGCGGATGATTCGTCGTTAACTTGTCGGCAACACGCTGCTGGTGTTCTTGGAGTTGCACGTCGGGGAGTAGGTCGGCTTGTTTCTCGTGTTTGATGTATTTGGCGGGGATTTTCTGGGTGGTGTAATGGTCGGTCATAAACGTGCTGAGCGGCCACGGAAACAACGGTTTTACATCAAAATATTCGGGGAGTTCGACCTTAAGACGCGCGTCACCATAGCCAGAATTTAATTGCGGATGCGTGGCGAGGAAGACGCGGCGTTCGTAACCGGGAATGTCTGTGGGTACGCCGGAGTCAGCCCCAGTACCGGCAAATTCGGGATCAAGTCCGCGCGCCAAGATCGACTTGAGATTCTTGCTGTCTGTGCCGTGATAAAACGTTTTGGCGGCCTGTTCGGCTGCGCTGCGTTTAAACATGTTTGGCACGCCACGTAACCACCGCTGCACGACGTCAAGCCATGTTGACGGCGCAGACGGCGCAACGCCTGGCGATTTTGGCACGTTGAATGTGGCGAGATGGCGCAGCGCGTCGTTTCGTGTAAACACGCCGGCGCCGGGGTTTGCGTTCAACGACCAATTGCCAATCATTTGGCGAATAGACTGGCTAAGCTGCGTACTTGTTGGAATGCGTTGGTCGTTGAAATGCTGAAACAGCTTTTGCGGTATAATGCGCGCGCCATGATTGCGCAATAATGCGTTAACTTTTGGATCGCCTGTATCCACGGCATAACGCAGCACCCCCGCTCGCGCAGGCACGGGCATATTGCCTTTGACGCCCTCTGTCATAAAAAACGCTTTAGCGGGATGCGCCGTTTCGCTGGGCCGGCCAATCGCCGTGTTGGGAAAAAACCGCTTACTGGAATAATGCGAATTTTGCGGCCGAAAACGATACTCAGGCGCGGCGCGGGTAAACCCTAACGCTGTGCCGCCTTTTCCAACTCTGGAGTACATCGCCAATGGAATGTGCCGGCTGAACATCGGGTCGCCATCGCCGCCCCTGAATATGCCGGTGCGCGCAATGTTTTCTGCCGTGCTAACACTGCGCCCGCTCCAGCGCAAATTGCCGGCAGCCGTGTCCTTCATGAGCTTGGTGAGCAGCCGCCGCGCCGCGTTCGAGGCCTGCTTTTCTGCTGCGCTTTCTGGCTGCATACGCGCGGCCAGGTACGCTTTCATTGCGTCATTCTTGTACGCGTCCAGCATCTCATTAATCACTGGTCGCTGTTCTTTGCTGACTAAATTTGCCGGGTCTATACCCCAGTTGCGCAGCGCCCACCCTCGGCGCGGCGTTGGATTTTTAATAAATTCTTGGCCGTGCCGCGCTTTAAAACTCAGCCAGCGCTTCATCTGCCGCGCGTCTTCGTCAACGATGCGGCGGCCCGCGGCGTAGCGCTTATACCACTGCGCCCAGCCTTTAGGGTCAACCGGATTAATCCACTCCGGCTTCCACTCGCCCAAGCTCGCCAGTCGCGGACTCTGGCCCCGGTACAGCGAGTCATACACGCCCAGATTTTCCATTTGCTCCGGCGTGTAGTCTGGAGCAAAGCGCGCGGCTAATGCATCCACGCTACCGGCAGCAGCGGCTTGGGCGGCGTCTGAGTGTGATAAAGCCATACCGCGCACTCACAAAGGAATTAGCGTAGTTTACCACACGGCCTTTACGCCGCCGATAAACCGCTATTTTGGCGCGGCGGCTACTTCGGCTAGATATTGCGCCTGACACTTCTCAATCCACTCGACATACAAGCTGATCCGCGTGTGCCCGGATTCATCGCCGTAATTACCGTCGGGGATTTTATCTTGAGCGCCAACGAACGAATTAATACCTGCTAATTTGCCGTCAATAAACAATCCGCCGCCAGAGTCTCCTGACGCCAAGAGAAATTCCATCGGCAGCTGCGTCGCCCGGTCTGAATCACAAATTAAAACTGCGTTCTCTAAGCGCGCAACCTGATTTTGCCCGGCTCGCCGCTGGGAATCGAATTGCGTCGCGCCGGTTTTTAAATCGCCGTGCAGGCCGTAACCCACAATCACGGCAGTTTTGTGTAATTCGTCGTCAGCCGCGTACAGCGCAGGATAGGCCGGAAATTTAAATTCCTGCGCCGAATAGCCCAGCGCAATATCATGGAACCCCACGCGCTCGGCACTATAAGCCGTGTGCCGAATCAACGACGCAATTGCATACTCCACGCCGTCAACATACACGACCGCGGATTTTACATTCTCTGTAGCGTGCGCCGCCGTAAGCAGCCAATGCGGCCCGATAATTACCGCCGAGCCTTCGCGCTGATACACTTTTGCCGTATCAGGCGCTTCGCACACCGTATGCAGCCGCACCACCCAAGGAAACTGCCGGCCCAGCTCTAGGTACTTTGCGTCCGGCGTTTGCGAATTGGTTGCGCCGGCTAATGCAACTGCCGAGCCCGCTAACCACGGCAGCACATACCGCACCAGAATTGCTAGAAAAGAATTCCGGCGCATACGAGTTGCCCGTTATTCTTCCGGATTTTCGAGTCGCTGCTGCAGCTGCTCAAGAAAGCTTTGCGCCACCCGCCGCCGTTGGAGCTCGCGGAGCTCCGGGCTGATCTGCTCACGCCTGTCGGCGTCGCGCTCCGCCAGAGTCATGGTCCGCGGGTTGTTACCGAAAACGTTAGCCAAAAAATCGTCATACCGCTGGCGAAGATTCTCAATCGTTCCCCGGGCCACACTCGGCGGCGGAGTTTCTCGCGTGGCTTCAGGCGGGGCGACTAAAGCGGGCGCAGGCCTTAACGACGGAATGTTGGCCCCCATGGGCTGGGCTAAGCCGTTGCGTGCGGCGTGCAAAGCATTTACAAGTTGGACATGCTCATCCGCGGGCGGGGTGTCGCGCAATGCCTGCGTCATCGGATGATTTAATTCACGTCGCAGCGCGTAGTCGGCCGGCGCGCGCGTTTCAAACTTTTGCATAGCCCCAACATCTTCAAGCGGTGCTTCGCTTGCCGGGGGCGGCGGGACCAGATCAACTTCTGGTTCGGGTTTAGGCGCCGGAGCCGCTGCCGGAGCCGCTGCCGGAGCCGGCGCAGCTTCAGGCGCCGGGGAAGTAGCCGCGCCTTGCCCTAAGCTCCCCAGCCAATTTTTCCAGCTCTGCGGCACAACATGCTGATACGCCAAGCCCGCGCCTAGCCCCGCCGCGCCATACCCTAAGCCGCGGGTTAAAGCAGATGTAAGCCGGTTGCGCTTCCGGCCTTCTTCATCTACGCCCGGGTCCAGCGCGCCGTGAATTAATCCCGCCGTGCCGAGGCCCAAGCCGCCTAAAATTGCAGGATGGTAATACCACGGCGATTCGCCCGCGGCAGGGGATGGCGCGGGAGCCGGTGTGGGTGTGGGTGTGGGTGTGGGTGCGGGAGTCGGTGTGGGTGTCGGCGTGGGAGTCGGCGCGGGAGTCGGCGCCGCGGCGGGCTCCGCGCGCTTTTCACTGCCGGCTTTATGCCGCATGAATTCGCGCGGCGTGCACTTCGTGTGCGAGGTGCGCAGCTGCTTGGGCTTAATAACTTTTACCGGCTCCGCAGCTTCATAAACTTGCGCGGCTTTCACCAACAGACGGCGGTCGATCGGCATGGGCACAACTCCTGCAACACTAAAAATTATGCGCGTATGTATTAATGTAGCGCATGGCCGCGAAGATTAAAAATTTGCAGGATCAGGGCGCGGCGGGAGCGTACTCCGGCCACTCGCCGTTGTACTTTTTGTAAAATGCGCGCTGTACGGCTGTTTGCGGTTGCTGCCCGGGAGGAATGCGCCCCAGTTGCGCGGCGATGTGCGCAATCTGGTCGTCAGACGCATTGGGCGCATCTATGTAAAACGGCGAGCGGCGATCCTTCGGGCCGTATTGCTCGATGATCTGGCGCGCGTGCGCAACGTCAAATTTCGGCCGCGGCTTCGCTGCGCCGTTAAACATTCCAGCCGCTCTTCGTTCTGCGGCGCGCCCAGTTTCGGGGCGCATTGCCGGCGGGCCAGAATACGGCCTTTGAGGCGGCGGCATTTGCGGCGGCTGCTGCGCGGGCATGGGCGCTGGCGGCGGAACTGGAGCCGCAGGCGCCGGCCGAGGAATCGGCGGCGGAACCGGAGCCGCGGGTGCCGGCACAGGCGCCAGCGCCTCTGCTGTTTTAGCCAGCAAGCGCCGAGCCATGCGCCGGCCGAATGCCACTGCCGCAGGATCAGGCGCAAAAATACGCATAGCGTTAAGCTTTAAGCTTTGAAGTGAGCCCGAGAAATTACCGCATATTTAAATTCCGCCTGCATAAGCGGAATGAAAATATTACGCGACAAGTTTACTCTTCGTCCGGGCCGTCAAACGGGCGGCGCGGACCAGAAGGCTCCTCGCCAACCGCGGCCCTATACTCGTCGTACGATTGCGGTTTACCGCCAATTGATTGCGCGGTACGCGGCGAGCTGGGATTTGTTTTTGTACCAACGCTATCGTTCGCCGGCAGGCTCGCATCAAACGGCTCCTCGCCAACCGCGGCCCTAAACTCACCGGCCGTTTGCGGCTTACCGCCAATTGATTGCGGGGTACGCGACTTACGGCCTAAGAGCGCGTTCAGGCTGTCTGTAAGCGCGCTCGCCGCGCCGGTAGCCTTGTCTTTAATCAGCTTCCCCGCGCCGGTATGCTGCAACAGCGCACCCGCCGCCCCGCCGCCCGCGCCGCCCACCAGCGCCCGCAGCAGCGCCGTGGTCATCCGGTCCCGCGGCTTCTTGCCAATTTCCCGGCCGCGGTCGTCATACAAGGTTTCTTCGCCCGGGGCCAAGTAGCCGTGCGCGCCGCCAGCCAGCAAACCGGCCAGGGCGCCGGCGACCGGGCCGGCTGCCGCGCCAAGGCCGTCGAACGGGTCCGCCTGCTTCGTCCGCTGCGCCAAAGCTGCGCCGTACTTCACCAGCTCTTCGTTGATCTTCATTCCATATTTACCCATTTTTGAATATCTCCTGTATTAGTAATTGCGGAGCCGGCAGGCGTGTTATCTTCGCGTAAAAACTGCCAACTCCAGGGAACGTAGCCGGGCGATGCATCAGGCGGAGCAGGCGGGGCATTGCGCGTGAACGTCATCTTCTGCCCAACCCACGGTTTTTCTTCCGATAATATTCTATCCCAAAACAGTCTGGCTGCAATAGATTTTCCGCGCAGGTCATTGGTCGTATTATTATTACTCAGCTGGTCATACTCTTCGGCGGAGGCGGGCTGCTGAAGCCACGCGGAATCTTGCCCAAGTACTTTTGCCTGCAGCCACTTTAAGAAATGCGCCTTCTCAGCCTTTGATGGCGTGACGTCAAAGCGGTCGAGGAGGTGGGCATTGACGCGGTCTTTATCGGCCAAGAACGGAATCTGCTGCGTACCCACCAGCTGCGCATTACCAAATAAATCAAACAGCTTATCTTGCGCCACAGGCTTTCCGGTGGCGGCATCAACTGCGCCGGTATTTAAAGCCTGAAACGCCTGCGCGGGATTTTGTAAAAGTTTGTGAACGTTTTGATACGCATGCGTCACGTGTTCCGGCCCGTTTTTGTTGTACGAGCTGCCATAAAGCCGGCGCAGCAATAACGCGTAATCCGGCCGTTGCTCATTAACAGAGTAGTAGCCGCCAGGATTCTTTTGGAAGAAATCTGCGGCTGGGTTATTTGCGTGCACGCCAAACGCACGCCGAATTAATTCACGCCGCGCGGCAACGAACTGCGGAAACGAGCTGGGAACCAAATTGCCCGGATTATTTGCCAGTACCCGCTGCACGTTAGCGTCATACGCCGGTTGGTCGAGCACGGCGCCTTGCCAGAGCTTTGTTAACTTATCAACGCGCTCCGGCTGCTGTGCGCGCGCTGGGTCTAGGCTATAGCCAGTTAACGTTGCTTTGCCCGCGCGATAATTCTGCAGCCGCGCCTGCAGGTCCGTCGCGAGGTCTGAGGGTGAAATTAATATATCGCGCAGCTGCTCGGTGTTGTAGCTAAAGGGCACGAGCGTATTGGAGATGTATCGGCGCGCGCGATCTCCTAATAGATTTAACCCCGCGCCGCCCAGCAGTGCGCCAGTTAATACGCGCCGAGCCGTTGTGCGCCAGCGTTTATCTTTAGGGTGTTTATCCGTATTGCCGCGCAGCCAGTCATACACGCCCCCCAGCGCCGCGCCACTTAACGCGCCCACCGCCGTGTCAGCCGGATGCAGCCCCGGCAGTTGCGCTTTTATACTTTGCCACGGGCTGCTGGGCGAACTTGGCGCGCTTTCGGCCGCAGCTTTAATAGCGGGCTGGCGGCTGACTTTTGCGCGCTCTTTTTTTTTTACTGGCGCGCGCGGCTGCTCTTTCGTTAAATACAACGCCGCTAAGCCTGCTGCTGGTAAACCCGTTAAAAGTAAAGCCCCCGCCGTTCGAAGCGCAGAACTCCGGTCGGGGCCAGAAAATGAATTGGCGAAGCCCGGGTCTTCGCTATTAATTAACGACGGCCCCTGAATTGCCTGCACCATTGCGGGCAGGCTCCAAGCGGAATCTTGCGCTTGCGCTTGCGCTTGCGCTTGCTTTACCGCTTTATGCTTAACTTTCTTGGCCTGCAGGCTCTTCGTTACAAGCTTGTCAATTGCCGCGTGAGCGTCTGCCAGCGACACGTCATGCTTTTTGGCATACGCCTGCGCATAGGCATTGAGGTACTGGGCTTGCGCTTCGGGGCTGTCGTGATAAGGATCTTCGGCCCAGCGATTGCCAATGTGCGTGCCAGCGATCGTGCCCAAACTCATGCCCAGCGCCGGAGCTGTTAAAATTGGCGTGACAGCCCACCGAGAAGGAACTTTATTTTGCCATAATTGGTACGTTCCCAGCGCGCCGAGCCCCAAGCCGGCCAAGCCCCCCAGCGCGCCTCCCCAGTAATTACTTAAACCTGTGCGCCGGGCTCGCTCGATGTCTTTCAGCGTGCGCACCACCAAATCGCGCGGCAGCTTGTGATTCGCTGCGCCTTCTAAGAAATAATGCCGGCCTTTGTTCCACGCTGCGTACTCTTTCCAAATCGTCGGGCTAAGGCGTTTATATAGCCCCGCGGTTAACATACTCGGCGTCGTATTGGGATAGCCGTTAATGTCAATGCCGTGCCCCAGCTCATGCGCCAAGACCGCGGGATTTCCACTCGGCAGCCAGACCGTATCGGCTTCTGGGTGATACGCGTCCGGAAATAACTGCGTTTTGTCGTGCAGGTCTTCCGTGTCCATGAATTTGGCATTTTCGCGCTGCCATGGCGAAAGCCGCGGATTATCTATGATGCGCTCTTTCAGGTCTCTCAAATGCGAGCCGTACAAGTCCACGCGCGTATTATCAAGCGCGCCATGCGGAGCCACACTCGCCATGGCATTCGCGATCTGCTGCGCTTCGTTTTTATTTACAAAGCTTTTGCGCAGCGAATCAGAAAAGACGCGGTCAGCTTTCGGCTTGCTATGCGTTTGCAGCACGGAGACGGCCCGCTTCTGCTGCCAGTCTGCAATCGCCTGCCATATGTGCTGCGCCGCCATGTGCCCGCCACTCCGAAAAACGTATCTGCGAGTTAATTAACTTCGCGCGGTTCATTCTAATCCAAAGCTCGCGCGCCGGCCTAATCACCGCGCAAAGCTCTGATAGCAAAAAGAAAGGAGAGGCACCGGGGCCCGAAGGCCCCGGTGCGCTCGCCGAGTTTACTGTATTTGCTAACGCGCCCAGCAAGGCGCTGAGGGCGACATCACAGAATGATGTCGCCCACGTCGACCGAGTACTCCGCGGCGGCGCGGAGGAACTCGGCCCGGAGGGGCTTTCGCCCCTCCTGAATAATTACCCACGCCGCCTTTACGGCTAAGTCGTGGGTCGACTCGACGCGGTATGCGAGTACCGCGTCGTGCACCGCCCTGATCGCGGCCCGCCAATCGGCGGGCCGGGCCAGTCGCCAGTAGAGGTCGCGGCAATGCGCCGCGGCCTCCTTGAGGTCACCCCGAAGGGCGACCGAGAGCGTATACCAGATGTCCTGGACGTACACGCTCAACCACCGCTTTCTTTTAACTACCTACGCAGGTAGCTGGGTACTAGGCTTACCCATTAGATATACCCGGTAATTAGCAGATATTTAGCTCTGATAGCTAAAAGAAAGGAGAGGCACCGGGGCCCGAAGGCCCCGGTGCTCTTTTCCTTCACTCCGGAAACGGCTCGTTAGCCGTCTCCGAATCACCGAGGGCGGTGCCAAAGGCAACGCCCTCGACTTCGAGGCGCTGGCACAGCGCCTCGACGTGGAAGAAATCTGCCGGCTCACCGGTGCCGGAGCACCAAGCGAGCCGGCACGCCACTACGACGCCACGGTCGTCGTGGATAAATTCCACGACGACCCAGCTCCCCCACGCCCGGTCATCCCAGACCAGGCGAACCCGCCGGATCGTCGGCGGGGCGGACGGCGAGTACCACTTGCCGCCCTCATGCTGCACCTGACGCCGCGCGTCAGGTGCCGTGTCGCCCTCGTCCGCCAGTGCGGCGGCGAGGACGCGGGCGGCCCAGTCGAGGATCGACTGGGCCGACAAATAGGCCGGGACGGGGACCGAGTCCCCGTCCCTGTATGCCAGCCTCGCCCAAAAGGCGAGGAACTGGCGCGTCGCGGCCGCCATGGCCGCGACGTCTTCTTCTATCATGCGGAGCCCGTGCCGAGTAGGCACGGAGTTCCACATGCGGACCGCGATCCAACCGGCGGCGTACGCCGCGGGCTGGCTCGTGGTCGTTTCGGCGCTCATGGCGTTTCTCCTTTGCCAGCTTTCTTTTAACTACCTACGCAGGTAGCTGGGTACTAGGCTTACCCATTAGATATACCCGGTAATTAGCAGATATTTAGCTCTGATAGCTAAAAGAAACAGAACGCCCCGGAGCCGAAGCCCCGGAGCCTGTTTCTTTTGCGGAAGTTTCATCCGCACCCTATTCAGCCATCCCTTGCGGGCGGCCGGCGTGTCTCATTGCACGCTATTATCCAGCAGTAGGTTTCTGCTGCCAGGGTTTCGCCGCATGTACGAGCAGCCCCCCTGGACGAATAAGCCTATACCGGTAACCAACATTGGAAGCGCGACCGGGGAGGATTTACGGAGAGCGGTAAACCCGATCCCGCCTCTTACGCTTTTCGCTTTGCCCCGTCGCGTACAACTCAGGGGCTCAGCTATCCAATGCCAAGGGCCCATAGCGCGCCCTTGTACACTTAATATGCCCGGTAATTAGCCGATATTTAGCTGCGCCGGGGCTATTTAATATTTTGCGGGCGCTGAGCTTGGCGTAAAGAATTTTGCGCTCGCGTAGCTATATCGAGCGGCAGGGAAACGCTCGTGGGCATAAAGCCAGTCGGGTCGCCGTTGCCCCTTGCGGTAGCTACGTTAAGTTGCATTGCGGGATTTTGATTCGCCGGCGTGACCAGATTTCTCTGATACCAGTTAAAGCCGTTCTGCAAGGGCTTAGGAATTAATTGGCCGGCTTGCTGGGCGGCGTTCTGCGCTTTTAAATATGCGCTATTTCCCAAGTTACTTACTCCAGCGCCCAAGGCTGCTGCTTGCGTGGGCATACTTGTTACAGCCGAAGTCAGGGCCGGAGCTGCTGCTAATCCCGCGGCGGCTGTGCCTAATGCGGCGCCGGTTCCCATCGCAGCTCGGCCCCCGCGCATTAAACCCGTTTCGCCGCGCTCCGTGACTTGCTGTTTCGTGTAGGGGTTGTACCAGCGATCAAGCACGCCAAGGTACCCCGGCGTTGTACCAGGCTTATCGGGGGCGGGGTTGTACGTGGCGGGCTTGGGTTTAATGGCGGGCTTGGGCTGGCCAAATAATTTCTGCAATTTTAGGCGTACGTCATCGGGATTTTTCGCAGGGCCAAGCATATAGCCGTCTGCCATTTTAACTAAGTCACTTACGGCGCTGGAGCATTTGCAGTTCCATTTCCGGAGTGCTTTGTTAATACGCGAGTCAGGGTCCGATTTTGTTTTGCTACCAGTGTTTACACGCTTCATACCGCACATCCTAGAGCAAAAAGAATGGCGCCGGGCTTTGGCTTTACCTGTGGGGTGCTTCTCCGTTACGGGTGCTTTCAGGTGGCCGCCCGTGGCTTTATTGTAACTCGCGCGGCCTTTGGCATTGAGCCCGCCCGCTTCGTTTTTACCCTCGGAGCGCTGCCAGGCGGGGGAGCTGGATTCTTTCTCGCTAATACCCGTGACCTTCTTCCAGCTCTTAGCGTCGGGGTAGTCCTTGTCGCCGGGCTGAGCAGGCTTTTCTCCCCGTTCTTTTTTCATGCGGATGCGGTCCCATAAGCCCAGTCTTTTTTTTGCCCATTTCTGAACGAAGGCCAGCTTTTCGCCCCCCATGGAATTCTGCGTGCCAAAAGCTGCATTGCCGTTAATGTCGCCGTTCACGGATAAACCTCCAAAAGAATTAATCGGATTTGCATTAGGAGAATTCCCGCCGCCTACTCCAGCTAGCGAAGGAGTGGCATCAGGATTTTGCTGCCCCTGACTCGAATTATTAACTTGCTGCATGGGGGAATTAACAGGCGGAGCAGGCGGTAAAATGCTGCCCGAAGGCGCAGGCGAATAATTACTTAACCCCACGTTTTCAGGCACATTTTGAGCTTTTCGGGCATTTAATAAAGCGTTTTCGTTTTCAATTTCCTGCATTAATTTTGGCGCTAAAACAACCGCCAATTTTTTCATTAACTTTTCTGCCCCCTTTTTTTCACTCGCTTTTTCCTCATTTTGCACGGTATTTTCTGCTTTCATCGAGGGCGTTACGTTTTCCGGTTGCGAATTTAATTGTTCCCTATTAACAACTTCTTGACCCGACGGCATCTCAACGTACTGCGCCAAAGAACCCGCATTTTTTCTCCAATTTCTTACCAAATCGTTAACTGTTAATTTTAGCCCATTATTTACGCAGTGGGGGGCCTGGCCATTATTTCCCGGGAATTCTGCTGTTTTCTCTTTTTTTGCTATTGGCTCTTCAGGTTCTTTTTTGGGCTCGGCTTTGTGCGCATATAGCGGCAGGTGCTTATTCGCTTCGGGGTATTCATGGGCCCAGCGTTTGGCGATCTCAGGGTGTTCGGCCCAGAGGAAGCGGCGTTGTTTTTCTGATTTAAATGGCATACGGCAAAGCCCTGTGTACTAGCCTGCGCGCCAAGGAGTGTTAAGTAAACGCAGCAGGGGCGGGGCGGGAGTAAGTGATATTTTCGCCTAAGCGGATGTCGCGATTCAAGAATGACCAGCATTGTCCGTTGGCGTGAAGAAAAACGACCCAGACCAAATCATGCTCGGGACCGTAGTCAATAACGATGTGCGCAACTCCAGGGCCGCGGGTAGTAAGCACGGGCAGCGGTGGATTTAATTGCATAAGCATAGTGTATGTAATTATCGCCTAATTAAACCTGCGCGCCAAGGATAGTACAATAAAGCATGCCGAGGGGAATATGCCTAGCGCGTAAGCAAGTAATTTAAAACCAACAGCAGGCGTAGGCCAAAGCGCATGACTACGACGATGCATATTCATGTTCGCCGGGCGTGCCAAGCAGACGCGGCGGCAATTAGCGCATTGGGTAGTGAGCATTACCCGAAAGCATATGAAGAGGCAGTTGAAAGTATTTATGAAAAGCTTAAAAGCGCAAAGGCGAGCTGCTGGGTCGCGACGGCTGACGGATATGTTGTCGGCTACGGCTTGGCGTTTCCGTATTTATTAAATGAATGCTGCCCGCTTACCAGCGCGGCCTATGAAGAAATTCGCGAGCCGAATTGCACGTATATTCATGACCTGTGCGTGAGCGCGCGCTTTCGTGGGCTCAAGCTTGCGCGGCAGCTCGTTGAAAAAATTATCGAAGCTAACGCGCTGCCCCATTTGGCTTTAACGGCCGTGCTCGGCTCGCAGGCGTTCTGGGCGCAATTCGGCTTTCAAACGGCCCGGCTGCTAGAGTACGGCGGCACCCCGGCTCACTATATGACGCGCCCCGCAAAGCTCTGATAGCTAAGAGAAACCGGAAGCCCCGGGGCCTTCGGGCCCCGG
>RGUK01000400.1 GCA_010027825.1 bacterium | reverse complement strand
ATGTGTTCAAACTCTCAAACGCCCTTGCGCATCTTACTCGTCCTTCACTATCTTCAACTTTTTTATATATATTGTCAGCCATTAACAAAGAACTACATGTGTTCAAACTCTCAAACGCCCTTGCACATCTTAGTCGTCCTTCGCTATCTTCAAGGTCTGTATATGTATATTCAGCAGATAACAAAGAACTATATGTGTTCAAACTCTCAAACGCCCTTGCGCATCTTACTCGTCCTTCGCTATCTTCAAGGTCTGTATATGTATATTCAGCCATTAACAAAGAACTACATGTGTTCAAACTCTCAAACGCCCTTGCGCATCTTACTCGTCCTTCACTATCTTCAACTTTTTTATATATATTGTCAGCAGATAACAAAGAACTATATGTGTTCAAGCCCTCAAGCGCTTGTGCGCATCTTAGTCGTCCTCCGCTATCTTCAAGGTCTGTATATGTATATTCAGCCGATAACAAAGAACTATATGTGTTCAAGCTCTCAAGCGCTTGTGCCCGAGCAGATCGTTCCTGGTGTGCACTTTCTACTGGTGCTGTTCGATCGTCACCAGACGCCGCTCCTGCTCCGCCTGGCAGACCTGCTGCAGCAAAAACCGCACTGTCCACACAGACAAGTAATGCTCCGATTAATAATACTTTTTTATTCATCTGTATAGCCCTTATTAAAAACATATTTTAGAAATAGAGTACCAAAAAAACAGCGGGTCGCAATAAAAAAGCGCCTGGTTTTTTCGCCAAGCGCTCTATAAAAAATATACTTTTAATCAATTATTCATCTTCTAATATTTATGTTTGCGGACCACCAGACCATGGTGTTGCATCTTAATTTTCATCATCACTATCTTCTTCTGGTCTTTCTCTTTTTAATTCTCTTTGTTTTTCTGCAATACGCCTTGCAATAGTCAATCTCAACTCTTTTACATTATTTAATTGTCTTTCATCATGAGGATTAGAAGCTACAGGTTTTTTAAGCATATCTACTTCTTGTAATCTTTTTACAATAGCATCCAGTTCATTCAGAGTTGTGATCTTAGAAATCTCCTGATTTATAGGACTTAAAATGTCTAAAACTGTTTCCACATACACTGATACAGACTCTCTTCTTTGTTCTGAGATCCATCTTCTTCATCGTCCTCTTCTTCTCGTCTTGCTGGCAATACTGCTCCACCGCCACTCGCAGCACCACCACCACCACCAGACGCCGCTCCAGCTCCGCCTGGCAAGCATGCAGCTCGACTAGCACCACATGATCCATCTTCTTCAGACAACAGCGCCAAAGCTCTTTCTCTTCCACCAAGCTCTCTGTATATACCTTCAGCATCCAACAAAGTCCATTGTGTATTCAACTTTTCAAAAGCTCTTGCGCATCTTGCTAGTCCCACTCTATCTCCAAGATCTCTATATATCCTTGCAGCATTAAACAAAGAAAACCATGTGTTCTCAACTTCAAGCTCTCTTGCGCATCTTGCTTGTCCTACTCTATCTCCAAGCTCTCTATATATCTTTTCAGCATTAAACAAAGAAAGCCATGTGTTCTCCGCTTCAAGCGCTTGTGCCCGAGCTAATCTTTCCTGGTCTGCACCGGCTCCACCGCCACCAGGCGCCGCTCCAGCTCCGCCTGGCAAGCATGCAACTCCACTAGCACCACCAGCACCATGAGATCCATCTTCTTCATCGTCCTCTTCTACTCGTCTTGCTGGCAATGCTGCTCCACCGCCACTCGCAGCAGCACCACCACCACCAGACGCAGCTCCAGCTCCGCCTGACAGACCCGAAAATTCACTAGCATCACATGATTCATCTTCTTCAGACAACAGTGCCAAAGCTCTTTCTCTTCCACCAAGCTCTCTGTAGATCTTTGCAGCTTGCCCCAAAGAACTTTGTGTATTCAATCTCTCAAGCCCTCTTGCGCATCTTGCTTGTCCTACTCTATGTCCAAGATCTCTATATATCATTGCAGCATCAAACAAAGAACTATATGTATTCAATCTCTCAAGCTCTCTTGCGCACCTTACTCGTCCTACTGTATCTCCAAGCTCTCTGTATATCGTTGCAGCCATGAACAAAAAATGTCCTGTGTGCAATCTCTCAAATGCTTCTGCACATCTT
>RGUK01000399.1 GCA_010027825.1 bacterium | reverse complement strand
TTTCATGATTATTCTTTGCTTACTGGACGTAAGCGGCTCAGAATAGCGCACGACCAACAATATCCAATGTGGATTTGTACTAACGTATCCATCTTGTTCATCTATTTTTTGGTGCTCTTCTATTAAATTGAATGTGCCCATAATTTTGTTTAAGCAAAAAATTTATTTGATACAACCAATACTCTTTTTTGTCCGGGTAGTTAGGTTTTATTTTTTTCTTTTTTTATTGGATGGTGGCTTTGGATTTGGACCTAACATCGTACCGCTCCATTTATTTCCTTGACCCACTTTTTCTAGCCAAGCGGCTGCAGCGGATAATGTATATCCATCCTTAGGTCTTGGTCCGAGAACCCCGCTTTGTTGAATCATCTCAAACGCCCTTGAGGGGCTTTGGCCTTGGATTGCCCAAGCGGTTTCCAATTCTTTTTCAATTTTTCTAACATCAAAAATAGATGCGTCTTCTTGGCTTGCAATACTTGATAACGCTTGATTGTAAAATAATCTTTGTTCTGAATTCATTTGATTAAAATCAAGGCCGGACGCTTCGAGCTCTTGCCTTAATGACAAAGCGTTAGCGGATTGCATTAAACGGTCCAGTGCTGAAGCTGCTTGAACTGCTTGTTTTCCCAACAATTCGACGTGTTGTGCTGCAACCCGAGCTTCCGGTGAACCGCCCGCCGAATCACCCGCCAATGCGCCCGCCTTACCCTTTGCGCCCACACCCGATAGGGTCCTTGCCAATCCCATAGCTTGAGACGCCGACATATTGGCGTCTTGCGCCTGAAGTGCTCCCGCGTATGCTTCAATAGCCTGTTCTGGACTTTCAAAAGTCCCCTTCCACATCTTTTTTTTGAAAAATTCTCGTGGGTCTGCGCCGGACTCAATCATCAATTTAGCTAATTTGCCTGCAGGTTGATTTTGAAGTCCAGCGAAAGAGACGCCCTCCAATAAGCTTTTGGTTTGTTCCTTCATGTAGCTTTTAGCTTGCTCTTTCGTCCCACCCAATGCTCTAAAAACAGCGTTTACGTCGCCCCCCTTACCTTCCATGGCATCGGCTATTTCAGTAATATCCATTTTTCTGGCCAAATAGCTTTGACCGACAGAGGACAGTCCCGGAGCAACTTTCCCGGCAATCATTAAGTTTCTAGCCATTTGATATGGAGAGGTTTGACCGGTTGCAGAACGCTGAAGATATTCTACTCCCCCCAAATTTTGCTGAGCAATCAATTTGCCCAAATTTGGGTCCGCAGCGCCTGTCATTAACATAGACATTAAACCAGCACCCTGAAAGTTACCTCCGGGCAATGAAGTGGCCATTCCAAATTGACTTTGTTGCTGTGCTACAGCTTGGCTTATAAGCCCAGCCGTTACCGGGTCAACTCCACCACCAGCATATTGTCTGGTAGCTCTTAAGAAATTACTTCCAACACCCGCACCAAAAATAGACATCGCACCGGCACTTTGGGCTATTCCAGAAATTCCAGCCGCCTGAGCCTGAAGAACTCCGGGAGTAAGAGCCAGAGCGCCCCTTCTGGTTCCCGCAGATTCTATTCCCAATTTGGCCGAAATGATTTCTTCTTCAGAGAATGTTGGAGCCATTTTCCTTATTTCGGCAAGCCTTTCAAATCCAGTGCTACCGGGCCTAGCGCTTACCCCTAAGGCCCTCATTTTACTTAAAGTAGCTTGGTAGTTTTGAGCTTCACCCAAAATTTGGTCAAGTAGTGGATTTTCCTGCCTTTCTAACTGTATTCTTTCTTGTCTGGCTTGTTGAACGCTTATATCTGCTGCGCGACCTGTAAGGGCTTCGCCAAATCGACCTGTTAAAAAAGCCCCAGTAGAGTAAAGCGCTCTGCGCCAACCAGAGCCCAAATCCTTATATTCTTCGCGCTTGGTTGGGTCACTTAAAATTTCTTGTTCTTTGGCTATATTTCTAAATTCTCCACCACGCATTTCCAACGAGCGTTGACCGAAAGCCTGACCATATCTGGCATCTGCCATGGCTTGCAAATTTGGTTGTTCCCAAACCTCTCTTCCTATTTGTTTTGCGCCCCAAAGCCCGATAGTCCCAAGTCCCAATCTACCCACACCGACCCCCCTCAGCATGTTCATTAATAAAGATACTCCACCCC
>RGUK01000398.1 GCA_010027825.1 bacterium | reverse complement strand
CTGAGGGCGGGGTATAGTCTCCCCTATGGGGGAAGGAAGGGAGGGAGAAGGAGAAAATTAGATGCGAGGACAAGTGGTACACGGTAAAGGTAATAGATACCCAGGGAGAGGGGGTAGCCGTGTATGAGGGAAGTGGAAGCTGGTCGAGAAGAAGGATGCGTTTGGCCATGCGAGCACATGCCTGAGCCTGTCATTAACCAATCGCACGAATAGCTAAGCGTGCATGGTTCATACAACCAGCTGGACGTTCATAACAAACTGCTCTTGCCGCCTTCTTGGCGCCGGCATTCCAAGCGCCTGATGGGGGGTTAATATCCTTAAAAGGGAAAAAGGGCGCGCGTCGTGCTTTTTCAGCCACCGAAATGTAGGGTCTTTATTATGTAATGAGCTGTAGCGGCCAATAGGCTGCCAAGCAGAATGCGACGGTTAGTTTTTAGGGAAATGCTGATCTGCCAAGCGTACCAAGCGTTGGTGGCAATAGCTACAAAGCTAAGAGTGCGTATGACAATAAGTCCAGCCAGGGTCGTAATGGGGGAAATGGTCATTTGGTGTTGCACAAAGCAATAAAGTGCTACCAACTCAAAGAGCTTAAACAAAAAGAGCTTGTTGGCTGCTTCGTGTATGATGTAGAACTGTTCGTACAATAGAAAAAAGAATTCGGTGAAGGAGATAAAAAGGCACAACAGTCCCAATCCTACCATTTCGGTCGTTAGGGTTGGCACTTTGCTGATCTTTATAATGCTGACCACATTGAACCCAATAACGATGATAACGGGGGCTACGATCATCATCAATTTATTAACGATAGCGGTGAACGCATGTTTTTTTGCTTGGTCGGACTCTTCCTTCAGGTTGGCCAGGAGGGCATTACCTGAGTAGCCGATAGCGGATTTGACTACCGCCTGCAAGCCATTGACCATCATGCTTGCGATGTAGAAGGTGCCTGCCGGTGCAAGGCCAAAGCGCAGTGCAAAGAGCGGGGTAAGAAAATTGCTGGTGAACATGTTTCTGGTGACCCGAAGCAGATAGTTGAAGAGCTTTGTGCTCAGTAGTCGCTTGGTTAGGGAGGTTGGGAGGCTCAAAGCGATGCTTGGCAGCCCTCGATAGTACCGGTGTGCCAGATATATGAAGGCCACGACGCATGCGATCGAGTCGAGGAAGTGCGGGATAAAGACATTGTTGAGCGTAACCTGCCCTCCCTGCAGAAGAACAGGTATCCAGGTAGCAGCAAGGTAAAGAACAAAAATAGTCAATTCGACTAAGACCACTCGCTTTGAGAGGAAGGTGGTATGTAGCAGCATGCGGAGAAACGTTCTTATTGTTTCAAGAAAGATGAGGCTTGGGATGAGCCAGGGGAAAGGGAGATCGGTGAATTTGGTCGCTGCCAGATAGGTTGCTGCTCCTGCGCACGCAACAATGAGGGGGGCGTGCGGAAGAAAAGAGTGGCGGAAGAGGAAGGTTCGAAAGTTGGCCCTACTCTTGTTGAGCAGGTGCAGGAAGGGCGGCAGAGAGTTGGTTGCTCCCAGGTCAGCGATATAGGTTACGAGGTAAATAATTGAGAATATGCTGCCCATGGCGCCGTACAGCGTTGTTGGCATGCAGTGCAATAAGAGCGCGCAGTGGAGCGCTTTGCATGATTCGTAAGCGATGCTGCCGCCTAGCGTCCAACGAAAACTTCTGTGGAACTTGGCTTTCAGGGCTGTATTTATGCTGTTTGTCATGATACGACCTCTGCTTTGGCTTGTGTTAGGAGTAGTATATAACGAGTACGCTCAAAGGTAGAGTTTTTGTGCTATATACGGGGCATTTTGCACATATTTTGCGTTTTTTGCGTATTATTTGGTTGGGGTTGTGTTTGTGCTAATATGATTCTGGTTCGCTGTCGTAGTGAATTTGAACGGGGCTACAGGCAAAAGGAAGATTCATGAAGACCCGTGCGCGCACGTTGTGCAGCATGCTTGTTTTCATGGGGGTTATGGTTCTGCTCACACCAGCGGTGCGCAGCGGCTTGACGTTGGCCGGCTCCAGGGCACCGAACTTCTGGCGCGAGCTGTAGAGCGCCTGCTCGGTGACCTCGTTCTTGCGGGCCACTTAGGCGACCGATGTGCGGTCGGCCTCACGCAGCATCGC
>RGUK01000397.1 GCA_010027825.1 bacterium | reverse complement strand
CAGCACGGTATTTTCCTTTCATTGAACTATTATTCTGTGTCTAAAAAATCCAAAGCTTTTAGTCGCGCATCCAGGCGGTCGAAAGCATCTTGTATCTGAGCGGGAACCGCCTGATTTTTGATCTGTGCCTCAACTATGATGAGGGCCAGGTCTGTATGTTGCGCTTCTAGCTTGAGTCTGCTGAGCAATCTTGCAAAACCCTCACTTATTGACTTTCGACCAGCCGATGCTTGGTTCATTCTACCTATCAGTTCTGCCAGTTCTGCTCGGTGCGCGATTAAACCTTGGTGTGTTGTCTGCTGTTTGGTTAAGCCCTGGCGCGCAGCGCGTGCTCTGCGCTCGGTTTCTAAATGCTATGCTAGATATTCATTGGCGGCATCAAGTTTTTTCCCTGCAAGAGCCAGCGCGCAGACTGCCTGGTGATGATCGGTCAGACGGTCTTTTGCGACCCTCTCTAGTAAAGTTGTAAGGGCTTCACTGTTGGCCTCCTGCTCGTCCAGGTTCAAGCCCCCGCTATTTGCGGCTATTTTGACTAGCATTTGGATTACGTCCTGAATGAGGTCTGATTTTTCTCCTGCCCTAGCAGTATTTCCCGCTGCCTCGAGAGTTTTGCTCTCCGCTTGCAGTTCAGTCCGCAGTTGCTGCAAGAAAGTAAGAGGGCGTTCTGCCTCGTATTCCTCCTCTGCTATCGAATGGAGTTTTGTCCTTGCCTCGGCTGCATGGAGTTGGCAACCGGTTGTAAAATAAACCGCCAAGAAAACAGCCGTGCGGCAGAAACAGTGCGTCAAAAAAAGCATGGCTCTGCTCTCCTTGCTTGCTATGCATCCGGAGCGGAAACGGCAGATAGAGCAGCTCTCACTTCTCTTGTTTCTTCATCGGTGAAATCTGCCATCCCCCTAAATTCTGCTGTAGTAATGGTTCCGTATGTTCCGTATGTGTTTACGGCCTTCACCATGCTTTGCAGAAAAAATCGTGCTGATTCACCGGTACAATGCCCAGCAAAATCCTCTGGGGATTCTAGCAGGCAGGCTGCTTCTTCTTCGTGTGCGATGAAGCCGCCTGCAATACGGGGAACGGGGGAGCTCATAACAAGGTGATACAGTAATCCTTGCAGTGCCTTAATGCCTTCATTTGCAAGGTCTGATGGGATTTTACTGTATGTCGGAGAAAAAGAGGCAGTGCTCCTCTCTGATAAATTCCAGAGGAGTATACGAATAACCTTATTGCTCAATGCGGCATCGCAATTAACCGCTGCGGCAGTGGTTTCCTTTAGTTTTGTAATGAAATCTGGCACGCTTTTTGGTTCACCATCAATCTGTTCTGCTTAGGGGTTTGCTTAGTTCTCTTAGCGCTTCTCTCATCGCCCCAGGTTGTTTTTCTGCATCCTCTGCCGCGGACCGGCGGTCGGATTCTATTCGTCTTTGTATTGCGCGGGTGTTGCCTATTAATTCCATCATCAATCGTGTCGTGGGGTTTTGGTATGCTAAATGCATGAGGTTACGCATGCTCTCTTCGGAAAAAAGACGGCGTTCCTCAGCGGCTGCAAGAGGAGTTTGTGCTCCTGACAGGGCTAGGCATGGAAGTAAAAGGTATAGGCGCGACAGTGGATACACGGCATTCTCCTTTTTAAGGCGATGGTGATACAGATAGCGCTTGCGATTGTAGCAGGAGCACCTTGAAAAACAAGGTAACAGATGACTAGCTTACTTTTTACTTGCGAGCAAATAGCTTTCAATGAAGGGCATAATGTCGCCGTCCAACACGTCATCAGGCTGGTGTGATTCTAGGTCGGTGCGGTGATCCTTGACCATTTTGTAGGGGTGCAAGACGTAGGAGCGAATTTGTGATCCCCATTCGATTTTTTTCTTTTCGATTGCATTTTCGCGTGCCTTGCGCTCTTCCTCTTGCTTTTGCACCAGGCGAGCCTTCAGCATCTTCATGGCTGTTTGTTTGTTTTGTCCTTGGGAGCGCTCATTCTGGCATTGGACTACGATCCCAGAGGGGATATGGGTGATGCGCACTGCCGACTCCGTTTTGTTAACGTGTTGTCCGCCCGCACCACCAGCGCGGTAGGTGTCGATGCGCAAGTCTGTTTCATTAATCTCAACGGCTGCATCTTCAATATCTGCAG
>RGUK01000396.1 GCA_010027825.1 bacterium | reverse complement strand
TGTTGGCGAACCGGTAACGGTCAGATCGCCATATAGGATTACATCACCTGCTTTAAAGCCGCCGTTGTCGTCTCGTCTGACAAGAGAGTTGGCCACCTTGTTGGAAGAGATTTTGCTGCGGTGAATGCCGCCAAAATAAAGAGCAGCACCCGCAGAGCCGCTGGTAGTATGGGCATACACTGCTGCGCCTGCGGTCCCTGTTAATCCGTTTGCGGTAATAAAGTTTGCTGCAAAGCTTCCATCATTGTCGCGTTTGATCAATTTATTTGCCTGGTTGCTAGCAGAGGCGCCAGAACCAATTACGTCCACAGTAATGGTTCCGGGGGCGATCTTTTTGCTTGAAACAGCGCCGTCAGCAAGTATCTCTGCTGTCACGGCACCAGAAGCAAGCTTCACGGTAGTAACTGCAGCATCGGCAATTTTGGAGGTGGTGACTGCTGAAGGAGCGATATTATTGGGTCTAATGGCATTGTTACCGATGACGGGCGTTACTTGGCTGGCGCGAGCGGTGTGTTCGCGTATTGTATGTTCGTGTTTATTTGCAAAACGGGTAAGAAGTTCTTCCACTTCTCCCATGCCCCCCTCAATCAGCGAGGCGGGCGCTGTCAAGAATGACCACAGAATTTGTGGATGGTGGTGCTGGCAGTTCTGCCAGTGCCGAACTTGCAACTACACCAAGGGCGAGCGCTAAGCCGCCAAGCGATGTTCGTAACGACATAAGACAATCTCCTTTTGCATGCGCTACTCAGCCCTTGCCAGTAGCGTGCTTGGACATAAACTCTGATGGAGCAGCCTAGAAAAACAGCGCTACCTAGATCAATTATTTCGATCTTAAAAACAAAACGGCCCGGTCCTAGAGATTTCCAGGACCGGGCAGTTTTTACTATGTCTTAGGAGTAGGTCAATTCCTACGCAGCTTTGCCTAGTGCGGCAATTTGTGCCCGCAGGCATGCCAGTTCTTGCTCAAGCGCCGAAACACGCTTGTCTTGGCGCTGACACTCATTGATGAGCAGTGCTGGTAGCAAGTGATAACGGACAGTTTCAACCTCGTGGTCTTTGTTGAAAACGACCATTTCTGGCATTACTTCTGCAACTTCGTCTGCTAACAAGCCGTACTGAGGCGTCTTGCTGGTATCAGCTTTGTAGTGGAAGCTGACTGGGCGTAGCTGCATTAATTTTGTCGATACGTCGCCCATATCTTTGATGTCATCTTTGTAGCGTGCAGCGGAGGACAAGGTGCCGAGTTGACCGCTTGAATCAATTAATACTGTTACCGCATCAGCATTGTCCGTTGTTGTTCCGCGGATGCCAGCGATGAATGTTTTGTTGATGGAGGTACCAAGGCGCATTGCATTCACGTCGCCGCCTACACCCGCATGAGCAATCATTACGTTGCCGTTATCGGTGGTTGCCAAGCTTGCACCTGCGCCGCTGCCAATGCAGATGTTGTTACCGCCTGTGGTGAAAGACTTACCAGATTGGTAGCCGACGCAGACGTTGTCATCACCGGTAGTGATGCCATTACCTGCCTGGTAACCAAACAAGCTGTTGCGAGTAGATGAAGTGCCCGAGAATGATGCTCCTGCGCTGTTGCCTACCACTACGTTGAACTGTGGATCGCCAACGTTGATCTTGGCTGTGCCCAGAGTGAGCCCTGCTGAACCATTGATGAGAGCACCGCCGGCAACGTGCAAGTAGCCTGCGTTTAATGATCCTGTTACCGTTTCATCGCCTGTCACGGTGCTGTCACCAGTGATGGCTGCGCCGCCAGCAGAAACGGTAAGACCATTGCCGATGGTGGCGCTTTTAGCAACGTTCAAGCCAGCCGTGCCGTTGATCTGTGCGCCCGAAGCTGAATGAATGTAGCCAGCGTTTAGGCTGCTGGTGATCGTTGCAACCGCGGCGGTGTGGAGGATGAAGTTGCCGTACTGGTTCATGGTGCCGGTCAGCGTAGCGCTGCCGTTCATGAGTGTAGAGCCAGTAACAGTGGCGCCAGCGTTAGCGTAGAGCTGGCCACCGGCGGTAATGGTGCTGTCGGTGATCAAGGAGCCGCCTGTTTCGCCTACCGTGCTGATGGTGATGTTGCCTTGTGAGACGCCCAGACCGCCTGTCACGGTGCTGTCACCAGTGATG
>RGUK01000395.1 GCA_010027825.1 bacterium | reverse complement strand
TTCAGGCAATTCAGACTCAGATACCTGCCCCGCCGGCGTCATGCCGAAAACGGGCTGCGCCTGCATCATTGCGATTTCACCAACCGCCTCATCGTCCTGAACCCAACCGGGAATATAACTCATTTCAGCATCTCCAATACCGCCACAATTCGCCCGCAAACCGACTTAGCTTTTGCGCGAAGTTCTGGCCCAAATGCGGCTTGCGAATCATCGCCAAGGATGGCTAATTCCTCAGCGATCCTTTCCCGAATCGAAACAAGTTTGTCGCCGGGCAAACGATCCGCCCGCAACTGCTTTAGCGCCGCATTAAACGCGCCCAAATCGAGGAATCTTTTATCGTCGGCCATCGCCATGCCTTGGCGAAAAACATCAGCCAGAATCGCTTTGCTGGCAATTTTGCTGGGTTCATTCAATGCGCCCCAAATTGCAGCCAGCGACCTAGCGAATGGATCGGATTCGGGAGTCGGCAGGATGGGGCCAGGCTTTCCATCGCCCACCGTCACGATGCATACGGAAGGATCGGATGGGACATCACCAGCGGCGGTATATGCGACAATGCGATATTGACCCGATTCCATTGCCGAAAATATCGCCGTTCGGGTCGATTCCATCACAATGAGGTCAGCGTCACCGTTGGCCAAAAACCATTTCACCACCTTATTTTCAGATCGGGCGGTAATCTGTATCAATCGTCCTGGCTTTGCCTGCAATTCGGCAGGCAATTCGACTTTAGGCGATTGCGCCAGCAATAACAAAATCAACTCCATCATGACTATCTCCTATGAGGTTGCGGCTGCTGATGGGATAACGCACCAATCGTTGCGATTTTTAAAGCCCTTAAATTCCAGCCACCAACCGCCGATTGGCCGCGCCGCTCGGCCCTTCTCCGCGTGCCATCCGTCATGCTCTGCCTTATACGATGCGCACCTGAGAAATAGCTGTTGCCGCTGATGAACAACGCCTCTTGAACTCATCATGGTAATGATATTTTCATCGTAGTTCCTTCGATGAATATGCCCCGAAACATAGATATCGGCTGAATACATTCCTCGGGTTCTCGAATGATCGATTAGGCCGCGTGTAATTTCACCTCCGCCGCCAAATCCGTGATGATAATGAAGGGAATGCACTGCCGCGGTCTTATGACCGTTTCGGTGGGAAAATCCCACAAATCCCCAGTAGGTGCCCAAAATGCACGGAGAGCCTTCCCGCCTCAACAGAGTCACCAGTCGCTCTGTAAGGTTGACCTCATGCCGTTTCTGAATGCTGGTTTCATGATTGCCTGGAGAAATTAACGCCAATATTGAAGCGTATTTTTTTAGCCATTCAAATGAGGTGTCTACCAGTAAATCCAGATAGCTTCCTCCTCGATGCTCCTCCCGCAATGAGGATTGGCTAGCCCGTGGATCCCATTTGCCCTGCATAGCATCAAAAAAGTCGCCAAAAATAAATACAGGAGATTTACTTTCCAAAGCCTTATCAAGATCACGCGCAAGCGTTTTTAGGTCGCATTGCGCCGAATCCCAATGCACATCCGAGAGCAAAAGAGCTTTTTCCACTCCAGAAAAAACAGTCCAATCATACGCGAGAATGCACGCATGAGGATCGGTCCGTTGGATCGTCCAGTTCATGCGCCGACTCCTTTAGCCATGGTCTTGGTCCTTCGGAATTTTCGGCAATGTCGCCCGCGTGATTGCGTTTATTTCGCTTGCCATCGCCTCTTGCGTGTCGGCAATCGTTTTAAGCGTTGCCTGCAACGATTCCAAGAATTCAAAATGCTTATCCCTCAGTGGAATAATCAGATTGCTTGCCGACCATTCCGTGATCCGCCAAACGCCTAGCCCGATTGCGATTAATGCCGCTGCCGGCAAGCCGAATGTGGAAGCCCATTGATGCAGGTCCATTTGTCACCTCCGCTCCTGCAATTATTTTACCTCAGTCATGCTCTTTTAGCTTTGGAACAAACCCATAGTTCTTGCTAAAAATGTCGGGATAGATAGACAAAACTTCCTTTGCCACTGATTGTCGTTGATCGGCCGGCAAATGCTTGCCTATGTATTCCCAGATTTGCGGAACATTCCAGCCCATTTCATAAGCCGCAATTGTGTAATTTCTTAATTTGTCGTTTAGCGTTAGTTTGTAAGTTATTGCTCGGCCAA
>RGUK01000394.1 GCA_010027825.1 bacterium | reverse complement strand
GAAGCGATACGCCGTTGACGAGTCGAACCGGCAAACACCTGCCCACCGATCAGATTGATCGGCTTCAGCCCGTACGGGGCCGTAACAGAAGGATATGCCATGATAACTCCAAAAAAAGATTATTTGCCCTTGCCAAACGAGGTCGTGGACTTGCGTTCATTGAACAGCGGCATCCGCTCGTCGTTCAGCCTCATGAAGTTATTGTCCACAGACTTCACCTGATCCTGTGCTTGCTTGGCGTAAAAAGCATCACGCTGCTGCATCAGTTCAGAAGGAGCCTTACACAATAACAACCCGCCAATCTCGATGTTGCCTTTAAAGCGACTGTTCGGATCGGCTTGCATCATCAATTTGGGCTGGTCTTCGGCCTTCACAGGCTCCCAACCTTCCCGAAACTTTGCAGACGTATTAGAGGGGTCTGCGACACCCATAATACTGGTCCGGATCCAGCGAAACACCCAACCATCTTGCGGCTCCGGTTCAGGAAGCACGGACGGCGGGGCCCACTGTTGTACACGCTGCGTTGATTCACGTTTATCGGCTTCACGAGCCAGACGATTCTCAGCCATTTTAGTTAGTCTCCAGTTTCATAAGTTCACGTGCGTACTGTTCGTTACTCAAGCCAAGACGTTTGGCGAGAGCAACTTGAGTCGGTGTCAGGCGGACCTGACGCGGCGCGGTTCCCCGCGTGACTGGCGCAACTACGTTTGCTGGCTTTGTGCGAGGGGCAGGTTTTTCACCCTCCTCCCTCGTTTGAGTCGGCTCATCCTCGAATGCTTCGGGGAATCGCTTTCTCATAGTTTCATCTACTCGGCGGTAGTAATCATCGCTACGCGGATCTACACCAGACCGGACTAATTTTTCATGCAGGCCCAGTGCGAGGGCAGTCATCTCCTCGTCTGCACCAAACCAAGTGTTTTTCTCCTGCCACGCTTGAGCCTTTGGATCAACCTGTGGTTGCGGAGCAACTTGTGGTACCTGTACCTGTGGTTGCTGTTCTACAACAGCCTCTTCCTTTTGTAAAGCAGGTTTAAACTTTTCAACCTGTTGCAGACGGATCTTAGCGTCCGTCAGGGCTTCTTGGGCTTCGGTAATCCGTTCCGAATCCCCAGACTCATACGCTTGCTTCATCCGCTCCTTGGCAATCGACAGGTCATTGGTTGCGGCCTTAGAAACTTCTTGGATAAAGGCCCGCTCGCCCTTGTTAAGTCGTTGTTTTAATTGACGATTTTCCTCCATTTGCGCTTGGGCAAACTTGAGGGCTTCTTCCCGTTCACGGGCGGCGGACTCCTTAGCACGGCGTTCGTCGTGCCACACCTTCTTCATTTGAGAAAGTCGCTTTTTGACCTTCTCCGAATACTCGTCGAGATCCTCGTTCTCGATTTCTTCCACTACGTTTTTGGGGAGGGGTTTCCGATTCCGGTCCTCTTCCGGGGTATCGTCCTCGATCTGAATCTCAAACTTCTCGTCCCCGCCGGTTTCAGCAACGGCTTTTTCGGCCTCTTGCTCATCGGGGAACTTAAATTCCATTTGCTCAGCCATAGTCACTCCTTATGCGCGACGGATGCCACGGGGATCATCGACCACCGCTTCAACCGTATCGTCGTTAATGATGCGGAACTCCCGACCGTGGATGACCACGCGGGTGCCTGAATAAGGACGGGTCAATACAAAATCACCTTCTTTGCACCAAGGCCCGGTCGGAAACCGTTCCTTATCTGCATAAGCAAGGTCGCCCAACTTCACGACAAAAAGAACGACGGTCGTCAGTTCTTCCGTTCGCTTGGTATCTTCGGCTTTGATTAGCCCACCTTCGTACTCTTCTTCGACATGAGGCACTGCACACAGAATGCGGTAACCCTTTGGCACAGGAAGTTGCGAGGCTTTCTTCGCTTCTTCTTGCGTCTTCTCGACGTCAATATTACTCATCTTGTTCCATCCTTTTTGCAAGGTCTTTGATGTGATTCTTAGCGAGATCGAGACCTTGTAACGCCCCGCAAAGTCTTTTGTATTCACCTTCATCCAATTTGCCTTGGATCAAGGTTTCAACAATTAGTGTGCGCTCCGCATCAAGTTTCTCAACGAGATACTCAAGAGCGTTGTTGTACGCCATCCGTTACTCCTTAGGTGACTTTGGTTTAGTGCGCCGTATATCAGCATC
>RGUK01000393.1 GCA_010027825.1 bacterium | reverse complement strand
ACGCCGGCTAGATACCATCATGGTAGTAGTCTGGATCATCCTTAGCTTGTGTTTGGCCCAAATACTCGATAGAGAAATAGCGGTACTTGCCCTTCAGATCATCAGCAGGCGGACAGTTGTAAGTAAATTCTTCTCCAGAGCGGTCAGTAATCGCATCCTGCTTTACAAACGGCCACTTGCTTGCCGCTGCACGGTAGCGATCGTCGTTGGGACGAGGGTTCTCAATCAATGCACGCAGCCCCTCACGCGAGGACGGGTAGGTCCCAAATTCCATGCGATACTCATTGAGCGCATCTTTAAGCGCACTCATTTTGAACTGCACCTCGGCGCGTTCTTTTTTGCCAAATAGCCCAGCAATTTTCGGCCCCAAAAAGCCAACAACTATAACAATAAGCCCAATCACCATGAGCATTTCTATGAGCGTAAAGCCCTGACGAGCATGTTGTTTCATATCTATCCCTTAAATACCGGCCACATCCGCCATGCCCATGATCGGCAAGAAGATAGAGACCATAATAAAACCAATAATACCTACCAAAAGCACCGTCATCAGCGGGTTGATTGTCCCTGTCAGATTGTCGGTCAGCTCGGTGAGCTCTTCATCATAATCAGCACCCACTGAAATGAGCATTTCAGCAAGCTTGCCAGACTGTTCACCCGTGCTAATCATGTAGCTTGCAATAGCAGGGAAAATACCCGTTTCCTTCAGATACTTGGCTATTTTACCTTCTTTAATAATTTTGTCCTGAGCCTGCTTCAGGCGCTGAATGAGGACCTTGTTGTCCACAATGCTGCTAACGATTTCTAGCGCTTCAGACAGGTTAACACCACTTTCCAGGAGCATGCCAAGCGTTTTGGAAAACTGTACCACTGCCTTGGTGCGCGAAAAATATGCCGTCAAAGGAAAGCGCAGCAAAAGGCTGTCGAGCTGATACTTACCCTGCGGCGTACTACGCCAGTAGACAAAAGCAGCAATCAACAAAAAAAGACTGCCACTCAGCAGCACATAGTGCGCCAGCAAAAAATCGGATGCGGAAACTAAAAATTGCGTTGGACCTGGCAATTCTTTGCCTGCTTGCGTGAAAATGCCCTTCATGCTGGGAACCATTTTAGTAAGCAAACCAACCACCACGAGGACAGCAACGCCCATAAGCGCCAAGGGGCCCCGCATCGCTTTGGCAATCCGCTTGCGCGTTTCTTCCCCACGCTCAAGATATTCAGTCAACCGAAACAGAATGACATCCAGTTTGCCGCTTGCCTCACCAGCCTTAACCAATTGGATGTAGACATTGCTAAAAATCCGCGGGTGGCGGGCAAGTTCTCTAGCGAATGGTTCCCCGCCCTTCAGCCCATCGCGGATAGAAATAAGCACGCGCTGAAAACGCCCATCAAATTGTTCGGTCAAGAGATCAATTGCCTGTAAGAGAGGAATGGCTGACTTGAGTAAGACGGCAAGCTGGCGCGTGAAGAGAATCACGGTGCCTGTTTTAACCGGCCGCTCGAGGAAGCGGGCAAATAAGGATGTTGCGCCCTCACTGGCAACCTCTACAATTTTGACGGGCATCAGCCCCTGCCCCTGCAACGTTTCCTTTGCTGCTTGGGCTGTTGGAGCATCAAGCGTTCCTTTTATGCGTGCGCCACGGCGATTTAGCGATTCGTAATGATATAGCGGCATAACGATTCAACTCCCAAAACAGCTCCAAATCTGCTAATCTTACCAAGCTCTTGCCAGCAATGCACAGCACCTGCTATGGATTTGAACACGCAAACGCCGGTAAACCTCATGCACCATCTCACGAGAAACTTTTCCAGCTCTCTATCCCGAAAGGCGCCCCCGATGAGAATGCCCTTTGCTTGCTCATGGGTCTTATTCTTGGTTGCTAGTTTATCGTTCAGTACCGTACTATGCAAACATCCAGAAGCTTCTGTCAGCCCGGAGCCGCTACAAGCAATTGTTGATTTGCATGACGTGCTTGAGGAGGCAAAGCCTTCTGAATTTGCAGCCATCAACCTAAAGAATGCACTGCAGCAAAATCCAGTTAGCACACCAGCCATGCGCGAGCGCTCAGACGCGCAAGCATCTAAAACCAGCATCTTTAATAAGTCTATGCTGGGCTTTATCAAAAAAATTTACAATCAAAAGTCTTATGCTGGTGAACTC
>RGUK01000392.1 GCA_010027825.1 bacterium | reverse complement strand
ATACCAGATTAGTAGATCCCTCCGCTTCAATGCTAGTGACAGTGCCTACTGCAGTTACGTTGCTGTTACCCCGACAGACGCTACAAAATTTACGCTGTCATTCTGGATCAAGCGCAATAAGTTAGGCACCGAACAGGCAATCATGTACTCCGGCTTAGATGCCTCAAACAAGCTAGATCGGATCGCATTTCTTTCTGGCGACACCATTGAGCTTCGACAAAGGCGATCGAATGTCGATTACACAAGTGTCACGAATGCTGTTTTTAGAGATGTAAGCGCCTGGTATCACATTGTCTATTCATGGAACGCCGGGGCAAGAACGTTATACGTCAACGGTGTGTCCCAGAGTTTTGCGAGCAGTTCGACAACAGCAACAACCCATTACTGGCAGACATCAGGTCGAACACTTTATATCGGCAGAGACAACAACGAAGGAGGGTCACCTTACGCTTACGGTGACTTCATGTTGGCCGATGTATTTTTCATCGACGGCCAAGCGCTGACCCCCAGCAGCTTCACCGAAACCGACGCCACCACCGGCCAGCTCATCCCGAAGGCATACACCGGCAGCTACGGCACCAACGGCTTCCACCTGGAGTTTGCGGACAACTCGGCAGCAACCGCGACCACATTAGGGAAGGACACTAGTCCTAATGGGAACAACTGGACGCCAAACAACTTGTCGGTCACTGCAAGCAATTACAACACGCTTGTTTCCGCGACTGCTAGTGGCGGGGTAAGAAATGATTTACCTAAGTCAAATGCTTTCGATAATAGCCTTAGTACATATTGCAGTAGTACAACTTCCGGCTCATCTGAAGGTGAGGTAAGTTTATCTTTCAGTTTTTCAAGCATACCCGTTGCAGTGTCATCCACTGTCCGTGTATATTTTAACCAGGGTTCTTCTGGGATACCTAATTGTCGTAAAGCAAGAATCAACGGAGGATCTTATGTCGCAAACGGTAGTACGGATTATGCGCAGTTTTCTTTCAGTGGATCGCTTACGTCAATAGATTCAACCTTAGGCTCTGGTACAGGTGGTGGATTCAGCGCAACTATCGCCGCGATTGATGTTGATGGCGTGAGGCTTGTTAGCTCGCCTTCCATTGACAGCCTCGTAGACGTTCCCACTAACGGGGCGCAGACGGATACAGGCGTGGGTGGTGAGGTTCGTGGCAACTATTGCACGTTCAACCCGATTGCTCGCTCTGGCATGTCAAACGCCACGCTTGCTAATGGCAATTTGGACATCAGCGGGACTGGCGCCAACTACACCGGAAACGTTGGCACCATAGCTCTGGCAACTGGTAAGTATTATTGGGAATACACAGTTACTGCAACCGGAGATGCGAGTGGAGTTGGCATTATTGCTACAGGTTCTTTGTCCGGTGCGGTAGGACCAGGCTACGGTTTTGCTCAAGTTTCTGATGCCTGGATCCGCATGGCAACTGTGGTCAACAGTAATAGTACAAATGCCGTAACAGGTCTTTCCAGCATCGGAGCCAACGATGTAGTAAACGTTGCTGTAGACATCGACGCTGGAAAGCTTTGGTTTGGTCGCAACGGAACATGGGAAAGTTCAGGCGCTCCGGCATCTGGAACAAATGCAACCGTCACTTTTACGCCGGGTGGCAAATCTTTCTATCCTTGCGCCCAAGGGGTTGGTACTTGGTCTGGTGTTTTTAACGCTGGTGCTCGCAGCTTTGCCTACACCGCCCCCAGCGGCTTCAAGGCGCTCTGCACAGCAAACCTGCCCGCCCCATCAGTCACAAAGCCTTCGACGGTGATGGATGTGTTGTTGTACACCGGCAACGGTGCAACACCAAGATCAATAACCGGGTTAAATTTTTCACCCGATTTGGTTTGGACCAAAAAAAGATCAGCGTCAGGTGGGCACGGCATTTTTGATGTAATCCGTGGCTCAAACCCACTAGCAAGTAATAACACAGCAGACGAAACGACCAACGCTCAATACGGCAGGATGTCGTCGTTTGATTCGGCAGGTTTCACCGTAATGGACGGCACTGCCGGATCTGCCCAAAATGATATTGTTAATGCCAATGGAGCTACCTATGTAGCCTGGACCTGGGACGCCGGCAGCTCCACCGTCACGAACACAGCAGGCTCCATCACTTCTAGTGTGCGAGCTAACGCCACGGCGGGGTTCAG
>RGUK01000391.1 GCA_010027825.1 bacterium | reverse complement strand
TTGAGGTAATGTGGCACCACTGCCTTAACTGCACCTTCTGTATCGTGTCCCAACGAACGCGCATGCTCAATCATCCGAGCAAACCAACGATCGGTGTTAATATCAAAAACTGTGTTGTCCAAATCAAGCAACACGAGCGTGCTCGCATCATTGGCGTGATCATTCAGAATTTTGATAGATGGAAACTCGAACTTGTGTGCACTACAGGCAAGCTGCGCAAGCAGCAGCACCATACTAGCGAGCAAGCGGCGGTTTTGTAGCATAAAATGCTCCTTTATCCGTTGGAAACTAATAACATCCAAACCAACTCTTTAATCACGCTTTATTCTGCATGATGCCTACCAATCACCTGCAAGGCAAGGCTGATCAGAAAGGTACTTACAGTCTTCAGGCGATTATTGTAAGCTATACTACGTTTTTTGCTAGCAATGAAAGGGCCTTTGTGCTGTTATCGTACCTGTTTCTACCACTAGTGCTCTGCCTTGCCGCTGCTTGCACCAAGACCCCAGAAAAACCAACCATCTCCATAGTCCAACAAACCACCCTGAGCGACCAGTGGTACCCTCACCATAAAGCCAACTTGCACAAGATGCTGGATGAGTACTTTGCCCTGGCGGCCAAGCACTTTACTTTGTCTTCAGAGCAACCGGGCAGGCTGGTCGCACTCGTTGCGCCTCATGCAGGCTACCATTTCTCTGGTCTATGTGCAGCATCTGCTTACCAAGCGCTTCTCACCCCTGGCACCGGTAGTATTGAGAGCCGCAGAAACAGCATAATCAAACGGGTTATTATTTTGGCCCCTTGCCACACCCTCTTTCACCATGGGATTGCCCTGCCTGACTATACCGTATACAAAACGGTCCTCGGCGATGTTCCTGTCGACACAACGGCGGTTAAAAAGCTTTCTAAGCACCCTCCCTTTGCAATAGACATGGAGCCGCACATAAAAGAACACGCTGTTGAAATGCAGTTGCCCCTGCTGCAAAAAACCGTACGCTCTTTCTCAATCGTGCCCCTGGTGGTTGGTAAGTTATCACCAGATGAGGTACTTACAGCAGCAGATCAACTAGCAGGGATCATTGATGCAGAGACGCTCGTGGTTGTCAGCAGTGACTTCACCCACCACGGATCCTCATACGACTATCAACCATTCAGCCAGCAGATTCAGCTTAACATTAGGCGCTTGGACAGCCTTGCCTGCCAAACGCTCACTATTCCCTCGCGCGAATCATTCAACCAATTGCTTGAGCAAACGCATGCGACCATCTGCGGGCAAGAACCACTGCGCATATTACTCACCATGCTTGAAGGCGGGGCCTTTGGCGACACTGAAGCTGAAGTTGCTAGCTACTATACCTCGGCTCAGATGCAGCTAGCCCGTCATGAACAAGGTATCGCAATGCACCATCTTTTCAGCACGCCAAGCGACGAGCAAAGCGAGCAATCCGTCAGTTATCTTGGCCTTATCTATCGCCTCTACACCCCTCCCCCAACTACTTTGCCAACGTTAAATGCCTTTGAAAAAACAGCAACACTTGCAGCTGCTCGTCTTTCATTAGAAAACCACTTGGCGGAAGAACCGCTCAACCAAGCGCTTTTTTATCCATTCGCCACCCCCCGCCTGGAAGAAAATCCAGGAGTCTTTGTTACTCTACGCAAGGCGGATGGCAACCTGCGCGGCTGCATTGGCAGAGTGGAGCTTGAAAGACCGCTGCAGCAGAGCACCTGCGATCTGGCACTTGCCGCTGCCTTTGCAGACAATCGTTTTTTGCCGCTGGCACCCGGAGAAGTGCCCGACATTCGGTTAGAGGTTTCTATGCTCAGCAAGCCACAGCCAATTAACGACGTAAAAGAAATTGTGCTTGGCAAGCACGGCATTATTTTGAAAAAGTTTGACCTGGAAGGTGAACTGGTCGCTTCAGCGCTGTTTCTGCCAGGGGTGCCACGTGAGATGAACTGGACCTTGGAAGAAACCTTAGATCAGCTATGCGCAAAAGCAGGGCTGCCAACAGAGTCATGGAAACGGAACTGCAGTTTTGCTGTGTTTGAAACGGTTGAAATCAAGGAGTAGGGCATGGCTAAGCACTATGTCATTATCGGATCCAGCGCTGCTGGCATGGGCGCCATCAATAAATTACGCGACTTAGACCCTACCAGTCGCATTACCTGCATCACCAAGCAAACCAACT
>RGUK01000040.1 GCA_010027825.1 bacterium | reverse complement strand
ATGGCCGGCAACCAGCTCGGCAAGACCTGGGCCGGCGCCTACGAGATGGCCATGCACCTGACCGGCCGCTACCCCGACTGGTGGAAGGGCCGGCGCTTCCCGTACGCCATCCGCGCCATGTGCGGCTCGGAGTCGGCAGAGCTGACCCGCAAGGGTATCCAGCGCCTGCTGATCGGGCCGCCCGAGCTGCGCGAGGAGTGGGGCACTGGCACCATCCCGCACGGCGCCCTGCGCGACACCAGCATGAAGCAGGGCGTGCCGGATGCCATATCCAGCGCCGTGGTGCGCCACGTTTCCGGCGAGGACAGCGTGGTGCAATTCAACAGCTACGACCAGGGCCGCACCAAGTGGCAGGCCGATACCGTCGACCTGGTGTGGTTCGACGAAGAGCCACCGCTGCCAATCTACTCGGAGGGACTTACCCGAACCAACGCCACGGGCGGCCTGGTGTGGGTGACCTTCACCCCGCTGCTCGGCATGTCCGAGGTGGTCAAACGCTACCTCCTGGACAAGCCGGCTGGCAGTTGCGTCACGAACATGACGATCGAGGACGCCGAGCACTACACGCCCGAGCAGCGCGACGCAATCATTGCCGGCTACCCCGAGCACGAGCGCGAGGCCCGTGCAAAGGGCATCCCGGTCCTGGGCTCTGGCCGCGTGTTCCCGGTCGCCGAAGAGGCGATCAAGGTCACGGCTTTTCCGATCCCGCCCCACTGGCCCCGCATCGTGGGGCTAGATTTCGGTATCGACCACCCCACGGCTGCAGTGTGGCTGGCCTGGGACCGTGACAACGACAGCGTCTACGTGACCGACGCCTACCGCGTAAAGGACGCATCGATCGCCATCCACGCCGCCGGCATCAAGGCGCGAGGCGACTGGATCCCAGTTGCCTGGCCGCATGACGGTTTGCAGCGGGATAAGGGCTCAGGCCTGCAGCTGGCAGACCAGTACCGCAGCCAGGGCCTACGCATGCTGCGCGAACGCGCAACGTTTGACGATGGCACCAACGGCGTCGAGGGATTGCTGAAATGCTGGTACGGATGCAAACCATGCGTTTACGGGTGTTTGGCCATCTGGCCGACTGGTTTGAGGAATTTAGGCTCTACCACCGCAAGGACGGGATCATCGTGAAAGACGGCGACGATCTAATGGCCGCCACGCGCTACGCGCTCATGATGCGTCGCTTTGCCAAGACTCACGAGGAGGCTGGAGGCAGCCCGCGCGGACGACCGCTACCGGTGGTGAACTTTGGCGTGTTTGATCCCGAGATGGGCTACTAAGGACTGGAACAATGGACTTCCCCAACGAACAAGCGGCAATCGACATCGATCCCGAGCAGCAGCGTGAACGCATGGAAGAGCGGCTGCAGACCTTTGGCCACAACCTGGCCAAGCAGCGCGACGAGTGGATCCGCGACCGATACAGCTACGGCGTCGACAAGCGTTGGCTCGAGGACCTGGACCAGTACAACAGCAAAGACAACGTCAACCGTGCTGCGTCGCAAATGATGACCAGCGTTGAACAGGGTTACCCGGTCACTACTCAGCAAGCCAAGCCGCATCGCAGCACCGTCTACATCGGGATGACTCGACAGAAAACGAACAGCGCGGAGGCTCGCGTTGCTGACATTTTGTTACCAACTGACGACCGCAACTGGGGCATTCAACCCACGCCCGAGCCCGAGCTGATGGGCATGACTAAGGACGAGAACCCTGCGGTAGACCCCTACTCCGGCCAACCGATGGTCGATCAACAGGGCCAGGCATTACGCAAAAAGGACATCGCCCGGGCCGTGATGGAGATGGCGCGCAAGAAGGCCGACGCCATGCAGACGGAGATTGACGACCAGCTGGTGCAATGCGACTACAACGGTGAGCTGCGCAAGGTGATCCACGACGCCGCGGTGCTCGGCACCGGCGTGGTCAAAGGTCCGGTGGTCATGAACCGCACACGCAAAGCCTGGCAGCCGATCACCGATGCCGCTGGCGAGATGGTGCATCAGATCGAGATCGTTGAAGAGCTTAGCCCAGCATCTTTTCGTGTCGATCCGCGCAATTGCTTCCCGGATCCAGGTTGCGGCGAGAACATCCACGACGGCAAAGGCCATTACGAGCGTCAAAAGCTCACGGCCAAACAGGTTCGAGACTTGGCCAAGCAGCCGGGCTACATGAAGTCACAGCTGCGCAAAGTGCTTGAAGAAGGGCCTAAGCGCAGCGCTACGTTTCAGGAGTTAGAGAACGAGGAGCAGCGCGACATTGCCCGTGACACTTACGAGCTGTGGGAATATTGGGGCGAAGTTGAGCACGAAGATCTGGAATCAGCGGGCGTAAATCTCGGAGAGAAAGATGTGTTGCGGTCGATTAGCGCCTGCGTTGTGATGATCAACAGCACGGTCGTCAAGGCGTATCTGAACCCCCTGGAAGATGGCGCACTGCCTTACGACTACTACGTGTGGGAGAAGGTTGCCGGCAGCTGCTGGGGCTATGGTGTGCCCTATCTCATGCGCGCTCAGCAGAAAGTGCTAAACGCCGCCTGGAGGCAAATGATGGACAACGCTGGCGTTTCCAGCGGTCCGCAGATCGTGGCCAATCCCAACGTCATCCAGCCAGCTGACAAGCAATGGCAGCTGACAGCTCGCAAGATATGGTGGGCCACTGACGAGATTGACGACGTACGTAAAGCCTTTGCAACTTTTGAGTTCAACAGCCACCAAGATGAGCTTGCCAACATTATCAAGATGGCCAGCGACCTGGCCGATGCTGAGACTGGCGTGCCGCAGCTTATGCAAGGCGGCCGCACATCCGCCGGTACTATGACTACAACATGATGTACAACGAGGACGAGGAGATCAAAGGCGACTTCAGTGTCGACGCTCGCGGCTCGAGCGCCCTTCTCATCCGCGACATTCAAAACCAGGCATTCCTCAACTTGCTCGCCGCAGCAACGAATCCCGTGTTTGGCATGTTTATCGACCCGCAGAAGCTATTTGAGAAAGCGCTGCAGGCGCAGCACATTGACCCGGCCGAGATCTTTAAATCTGAAGAAGAAATCGAGAAGATCAAGGAGCAACAGGCTCAGATGGCAGCGCAAGGCCCTGGTCCAGATCCGCGCATCGAGGCTGCACAGATCCGCGCACAGACCGACATGCAAAAGGTTCAGGCGCAGAACCAAGGCGACATGGCCGAGCTTCAGGTGCGCCTGGCGATCAAGCAGGCCGACATCGCCGCGCGGCGTGAAGAGATGGAGCTGCAGCGCGAGATTGAAATGTTGAAGATGGCCAACGTGCAGAACTTGAGCCTGGAGCAGATCAAAGCCAAGTTGGCTGACACTGCAATCAAGGAACGCGGCAAGAAAGAGCTTTTCGCTGCAGAGCAGCGTCTGAAGCTCGTTGCTGGATCTGGAATTTAAGGAGCTTGCGATGCCCACTTTAACGCCGGAGATTGCACAGCAGTTGATGTACCAGGCGATGGCCGGCGGCGGCGGCACGCCCACTGCGCTATTTAATGCGTTTGGCGGCTACGACGCGGTTCAAAAGATGGCGGCTAGCGCCGGCGTTGCCTCGACGCCGGAATGGATTGCTAGCTATGAACAGAAGAACAAACTACCCGAAAGCGAATACACCCAGCGAAATAGGTATGTGACCACGGGATACGGCTTAGAACCTGCAAACCGCGGTGAAGCGGTGATGGCTAACGATCCCAATTACAAGAGCGTTAACACGCGCGTGTTGGTCGAAGCGGCTATTGGCAAGCCAATGGACAACAGTTTCTATGATCAAAACAGCCCTGACTACGAAAGAAACCAGAGTATTTTGCGACGCGTCAACGATACGTTGTACGGCAACATCGGAGCAAACCAAGACCTGCGAGACTGGAACAGCATTTTGCGTTCTTCTGATCCGCTTGGAGCGGCAGAAAACGCGCTAAAAAAGATGTACAGCGACCCAAAGTATTTGACCGCAAATACTGAACACGTATTACAACTTGGGTATTTGCCAGAACAAGCGGACTTCACGTACCAGCAGATGCAAGGCCGAGTCGGTTCAACGTACAACCCGAACTGGACGCAGGGCACACGGTTTCAAGGAAAGGTCGATACGGCAACTTATCTTCGAACGCTTAAGACAAATAACCCGCAAACAATAACTCAATATGAAAATAGCCGATGGTCACTGTGGGGAGGCAACCCGCTAGCAAAAAAAGCCAACGTGGTAGACAACGCGGGCACGGGAATTACCGGTAGCGGTCCGGTGAACACCGGCAACACCGGCAACACCGGCAACACAGGCAACACAGGCAACACAGGCAACACAGGCAACACTGGCAACACATTTGGCGGAGTTACTTCCGGCGGCGTTATTAACCCCAACGTTGGCACGACTCCCGGCAGCGTTACGTTTAACACCATAAATACCCCTACCACTGGCAACATAATTAACCCCAACGTTGGCACAACTTCAGGTGGTGTTGTGCTTGGCGACACAAACACAAAAAGCGACGTAAAAAGCAGCTTTAAAGATATGTCGTTTGGTGGCGACGGTGGATTTTCAGGAGCGCCGGCGACTACGGCTGCAAGCACATTTACTTTTGGCCAGCAAAACATTCAACCGACCTCGTATCCTGCGGCCAATATACCAGCGCCCGTCGGTTTAATTACCAACGCTGCCTCTACTGCTGGCAACACGCAAACGTTTAATACCGGCGCTAACCAGGGCAACCCTTATATTGGCGGTCAGCAATTTGCTGCCACCGTTCCGACTAACCTTACCAGCCCAATTGCGTTGCCTGGAGTTGGACTAATTAGCGGCGCTGTTGCAGGAAGATAATGAGCGTTCTGGCCCGCGAGATTGACGCTTACAAACGCGCGGTTGAGCAGTACAACCGTAAGTTGCAGCGTTACAACAAAGGCATTGACGCGTACAACAACACGATCGTGATGGACTCCAGCGGCAACGCGGTTGTGCGTGACACCGCTGGCAACACGTACGTAGTGGACAAAGAGGGCAAGCTTTCCGGCTACACCCTGCCTCAAGGGCAAACAGCGGCCAACTACGGGGTTTCAGCCATACCAGGTGAGAACCGCTTTCAGCTGATGCGTCAAAACCCTACCGAGCGCCGCACTGAAACTGCAGCTAACGTAATTCGCCAAGAAGCAGCTGACGGCAACGGTGCGCAATACGTCATCGAAGATTCTGGGCAGCTGCTAGGCCCTGAGTGGCGCCTGGTGTCTGAACAAGGACCGACGACCGAAGGCGGCAACCCTACTTATACATTTGAACGCGACGTATCGGTTTACCCAGACAAACCCGGAGATTTCACTGCCAAGCTGCGCGCGCAACAACCTGACCCTTCGATGGCGCAGGTTCGGCGCATGTTCACCGGCAGCTTAGCTGACAGAGAGCGCGGTGGGTTAATCAGCGACGTGATTCGCAGCCGCGGCTTGCAGGCTGGCGGCACGCCAACTCAATACCGCAGCGGGGCAGTCATTACCAACCCAGATCAGCCAGCGCCGCCCAGCGGTGACGTGCCGATCGACCCGACCTACCAACCCGAAAACGTAACTGGTTATTAAGGAGCACACATGGCAACCATCGCCCTCACCAGCATTGATCGCAACAAAATCAACGGTGCAATCCTCATCACTTGGGAAGCTTTAGGTAACGCCGACGACGGCGCTGGCTACCCTCTGCCGTTTGCGGCTGACATTACCGCGCAATTTATTGGCACGTTTGGCGGCGCCACCGTCAAGTTGCAAGGCAGCAACGACGGCGTGAACTGGCACCCTCTTACCAAGCGAGGCGGCACCGCTGATATGAGCTTCACGTCTGCGGCGTTGCACACGGCCAATGAAAATCCGGCTTACATTCGCCCTATCACCAGCGGCGGCACAGGGACCGATATTGACGTAATCGTGGCTATTCACGCTCGTTACAGCAAGGTGGGCTACTAATGAAAACAGCTGGCGAGCTTGTCGCTTTGCTTTTTCTGGCGCGCGACCTTGCGCACCGGGCGCACCTGCGCACGCGCAGCTACGCAGAGCATGTAGCCCTAAACACTTTCTACGACGAGATCATCCCGCTGGTCGACAGCTTTGCCGAGGCTTACCAGGGCCGCTTTAACGAGCTGCTAGACATTCCGTTGATGGACAACGAGTTTGAAGGCGAGATTGCCGACATCCTGGATCAGCAGCTCGAGATGATCGAGGCTAGCCGCGAAAAGATCGTGTCGCGTAAGGAATCTGCCTTGCACAACATCATCGATGAAGTGGTTGCGTTGTACCAATCAACGTTATACAAATTGCGGTTTTTGGCGTGACTTGCGCGCAAGCATGAAAGTAACTTACAATTTCGGTGGGGACCCCGTGCCCGCTCAATTTGTAAAGCCGCCGCTTGGCGGCGTTTTCATTTATGAACATTGATTTTCAATCCGCGACATGGCATCAGCTTAGGAAATGGGCTGAGGATCAGCTCAAGCGAGCGCGCGAAAAGAATGATGCCAAGTTAACTTTAGAAGACACGGCTGCGTTGCGAGGCGAGATTCGGTTATTAAAAAAGATTCTTGATTTGCCCAACGCAACGGCACGGGAAGAGGTCTTACGTGATTAACAAGCATTGAATGGGGAGCGGTATGTCGTCATCTGCTAATGCAATAGACAACAGGCTAATACAGGATGTTGCGCGTATTGCTGCTGATGATCCAAGGATGGAGCTTGCGGGTTATTTTAAGAACGCCAATCAAGCAACGCGAAACGAGGCCATTAGACTAGGGTTTTATAACACGGACACCGGTCCAGACTTTAGCCTTATTGATCAAGCGAGAGCCATGAAGGCTGGTAATCCAGCGGCGGACACCTCGGCGTTGTTTGCAAATGCAAATTTTGCGACAAAAAACGAAGGCAGCAAGGACAGGCTTTATCAGTTTAGCAACCAAGAGATCAACGACTCAAACGCCAGGGCACTGGCTAGTACCGAGTTTGTTGATCAAGACGGAAGACCAGTAACTCCGCCCCCTGGATACGAACAAGAGTGGTTAAGTAAATCGTCAACAGTTGGCGTCGGCGGGCCGGAAAACAAGATCATTCGGGCCGTTTATATTAATGGCGTAAAACCAGATCCTACAAATCCAACAAGAGGCATACCCGTTGTTTACTATAACCCGTTTAGTCAACCTTACTCCCGGCAGCAGCGGTGGTGTAATCCCTGGTTCAGGGGCTACACCTGCAGGTTTTACAACTCTTGACGGGATGAGCACCGGCATTCCTGTGTACGGTCCTGACGGAAAACAATATCCGTCTGTTGCGGCGGCAACCGCAGCAGGCGTAACGAACTGGAGCTATGCAAAGCCCACCGGTTTGATTGCCAATGCTGTTGGAAGGTAAAGGAATAGCGCTGTGGCAACGAATGAATTCGACAACAACAGCATCCAGCAACTCGCGTTGTTGGCGCAGTCACAAGGCCGCAACCTCTCCAGCCCAGAGGAAGCAGCCATGTTTGCGATGGAGCTGCAACAAGCCAACATAAACCCCAACTCCATGAGCCGATATACCGAAGGGGGCCGGCAACTGCAGTTCACTGGGTTTTACCAAACCGACGGCGAACCTATTTTTAGCCTAGACGGTTCCCTTCCTGCCGGCGTTCCTGCAGTGAGCCAGAGATCTGGCCCAGGGCAAATTACATACGCGCCCCTGCGGAGAGAGGCGCTCGTCACTGGCAACACTGGCGGCAACACTGGCGGCAACACTGGCGGCAGCACCGTTAACACCGGCAATACTGGCAACACTGGCAACACTGGCGGCAGCACCGTTAACACCGGCAACACTGGCAACGGCAGTCCCGGCGGTACAGTCAACCTTACTCCCGGCAGCAGCGGTGGTGTAATCCCTGGTTCAGGGGCTACACCTGCAGGTTTTACAACTCTTGACGGGATGAGCAGCGGCATTCCCGTGTACGGTCCTGACGGCCGACAATACCCGTCTGTTGCGGCGGCAACCGCAGCAGGCGTAACGAACTGGAGCTATTCAAAGCCTGCCGGTTTGATTGCTAGTGCTGTACAAAGAACATAAAAGAATTCTTCGACCTGCCCAATGAGGCAGCTCGGGATGTAACGATCGGCCCGGACGATAGATCCCGGCTGATCATGGCAAACGAAGCCGCCCGTAGGCGGCTTTTGTATTTTGGAGGCGTAAGTGGACGAACAACTGACTCAGGAGCAATTGCAGGACCTTTGGAACGAGGAAGCCCAGAAGCTTGATGCCGGCGAACAGCCCGCTGACGAGCTACAAGGCGCTGCGCCGGATGAGCCGCCGCAGGATGATCGCGTTCCAACCGAGCCAGCTGCTGACCCACTGGCATCTCTTCCCGAGGAGTTCAGGGCAAAACTTGCCAGGATCGACTCGCTAGAGCAGGCCAACGCCCAACTGCTGCACCATGTAAAAAGCGCCGACGGGCGCATGGCTGCAATACAACGCGAGTTCCAGCAGGCCCGACAAGCGGCGGCGCAGATGCCACCGCAAGAAGCGCCTTCGCAGGGACAGATGGTTGCTGCGGCCAAGAACCCGGAGAAGTGGGAGCAGCTCAAGCAGGATTTCCCCGAGTGGGCCGGCGCGATGGAAGAGTACGTTACTGCCAAGCTAGGAGGCGTACAGCCTCAAGCATCTGGCCTGACACCGCAACAGGTGCAGGAGCTGGTGTTTCAGCAGGTCGCACAGACCAAGGCAGAGATGGGATTACTTCTTGAAGAAGCGCGAGTTGAAGGCAAGCATGAAGACTGGAAGCAAACGGTAAACACGCCGGAATTTGCTAGCTGGTTCTTTGCGCAGTCCGCAGATACCCGTGCATTAGCCGACAGCCCCAGAGCGAGAGACGCAATCAGAATGCTCGACTTGTACGAGCAGGCGAAAGCGCGACCCGCCGCGGATATTCGACAAGAGCGGAATCAGCGTCTTGCTGCAGCCGCAACAACACGACCTGGCCAGACACCACCGCCCAAAACATTGGACGACATGTCACCCCAGGAACTTTGGAATTACGAAGCCGCAAGGCGCGAAAAAGAACGAGCGCAGCGCGGTTACTAAACCTATTGAAAGGACCTAACCATGGCTATTCAAAATTACGGCACCGTAGCGTCACGGAACCTAATCCGTGCCGCTCAAGGCATGCTTGAGCATGCACAACCCATCACCGTTCTCGGTGATTTCGGCACTCAGCGCGAGATGCCCCAGAACTCGACCGACACGCTGGTCTTCCGTCGTACGCTGCCTTTTGGCGCATCGACTACCGGCACCTCGATCGAGAACTCCAACCGCTACGTCGGCACGCCCGACATCACCGCCAGCAACTTCGTGCTTGCTGAAGGTGTCACGCCCAACGCCAACACGATCAGCTTCCAGGACGTGTCGGTGCAGCTTCAGCAGTACGGCGTGCTCTTCAAATACAGCTCGAAAGTCGAACAGCTGTACGAGGACGACATCCCCGGCGAAATGGTCAAGCTCACAGGTGAGACCCTCGCTGAGGT
>RGUK01000390.1 GCA_010027825.1 bacterium | reverse complement strand
GCGGGCCGGGGCCGGGCCCTAAGCCATTGATATGGCTTAGTTTTCTTCGGCCTCTTCGTCGCTAATTTCCTCTGCCTCGCTTATTAGCCAACCCTCTGCTACTCCCATAGCAGCCTCATAGGCCACTTCCTGAGCCTCTTCAAGGCTTTCAACCTCGATTATCTCTTCGTTTTGGTCTACATTATACAAGCCGAACTTGATCCTAAACTTAGGCATCCTCGTCCTCCTTGCCCCACATCTCCTTCCACTCTTCCTCGGTGACTCCAGTCATAAGGAATTCGCGCTGCGCAGCCGTCAGGTTAGGCATAGCGTTCTGAATCATTGCGCCACGCTGCTGCCACTCATAGAGCTGCTCGTGGGTAACGGGGATGTCGAGAGTCCGGGTGATGCCGGACCATTGAGACTGTCGAGTAATAAACATTTTTCTCTCCTTTAGATTTTGGTGGGTGCCGTGGGGCACGATCCCACAACCCTCGGTTTAAAAGACCGATGCTCTACCAATTGAGCTAGGCACCCATGTGTGCGTTGAGGATACCTGCAAGATACATGATACCCGCAACAATTTCAATGAGCAGCAGGGCATTCTCGCGCATCTTTATGGCAGCGTAGCCCCACAAGACGCAGCTAGCAAATCCCAGCCACAGGTTCAGAGGGAACCAGACATTGGCGCTGGTTAAACCAATACCAAAGAGGACCAATCCCGTCCCTGCCCACTTGATTAGTGCCATCCAGTTCATGGAGGGATATTACCATAACCGGAGACCAGATCAACAAGAAAATGTGCAAGAGATTTCAAGAGGTTAGCGGCGGGCCGGGGCCGGGCCCTAAGTGGTTGAAATTGCTGCCTTCCTAACCCAGGGGGAGAACCTCGGGCAGCGAGGTTTTAGAATTGGTGGGCCGAGAGGGACTTGAACCCCCGACCAGACCGTTATGAGCGGCCCGCTCTAACCAACTGAGCTATCAGCCCCCACATCTTCAAGCCACTTCTCGATCCTGAGAACACCGCCGAAGCAGTCGATAGCCTTGTGGGAGTTCACCCACTCCGCATTGCTGCCTAGCCAGTCTGTGGCAAACGTCTTAGCCTCTTCGAGGCTGTTGAACTTACCCAGAACGTGCATACCGTCCATGCTTTCCGTCGTGACTTCATACACATACATCTACCTTAACTCCTCTTGGGGTTGCAGTTTTATACTGGTGAATATCATACAGCCTTGCAGCCGTTTTTGCACTAGTCAATTTCATACTCCACAGAGAAATCGTCTTCATATCGACCCGCATAGATAGCCTCGGCTCGAGACTCATATGGGCCAATCAAGTTTCCACTAGGGTCGAACCAGTACCATCCATCCTGTCGGAGTATGACGTCAGGGTCTAGTGCGTTTCTCATCTTGTAAACATATTATCAGGGTCCTAGGCAGATGTCTAGAAGAAAAAAGATGTTAGATGTCAACAGGTTAGCAGCGGGCCGGGGCCTGGCGCTAAGCCCTTGAAAGAGCTTAGCTATTTGCTCGCTCCACAGCCTCGCGCGGAGCCCAAGGATAGGCTGTCCCTCGGAGGAAGCTCTTGATCCGGCGGCGAGTCCACATCAACTCCTTGGCGCTCTGACGCAGAGAACGGATAGTAATTTGCGCGAACCTGTCATCCGGGAAACGACGAAGGATAGCCTTGGTCGCTCGGATGCAGTTAGAGACCTCGTTGTAGTCGTTACGCCACTTGTCGCGCTTCCTAATCCATTGGGAGTGGAGGCGACGGGTTTCTGCGGAAGCAATCGGAAAATCATTCATCATGTGTCTACCTTACAGGTCTAATTGTTACTTGTCAATCACTTTTCTACCCGGTCGTCTAAATACTACCAGAGGTAGACTTTGACAAGTGGCTGGCCCTATGCCCGCCTAGAAAGAAGGATACCATAGGTAGGGGTAGGGTCAAGACCAGAAATTGTTGTGTGGTTTCAATAGGTTAGCGACGGGCCGGGGCCGGGGGCTAACCCCTTGACGGGGTTAGCTTTTTTATCGCCTCCCTCGCATTAGGAGGCGATTGTAATCGCGGGCCGCGCGCTCGAACTCCCGATCATAGTGCGCCTTGCGATCAGGGTCGTCGGACTGATTCGCCAGAGCCTTGTAGTGCTCGGCCACCTTGCGCTTCATTTCCAGTTCGCTCACTTTACTGCCCTCCAGAAAGAATTGAGA
>RGUK01000389.1 GCA_010027825.1 bacterium | reverse complement strand
ACGGCTTCAAGTCCAGCTTGTGGAACGCTTGCAAGCACCTGTGTTTGACCCCGTTGGAAGACCGCAGAACCGTGTACGCATGGCAAGTTGCCAACTTCCACAGAAATTGAACGGACTTCATCAAAACGACGTCCGTCAACACGGGCCTTTTTGTCAGCAAGGATGTCTGGCAACACTTCTTTGATAATCGAATCAAGTAAGAAGTTGATGGCTGGGACGTGGACCTTTTTTTCTTCAATGTCTTGCTCGAAGTGGGTTGCAAGATCTTTTTTGATCTTATCAAGCCCCTCGCTGCGTTCAAGCTTGGTAGCTTCGAAAAGAAGCTCAGCAAAATTGCTAGGCAATGCGGCTTTAACGCGCTCTTTCCACTCAGCCCAGTTGATGGTTTCCGTTGGTTGCGTTTTGACTACATTGAGTTCTTGTGCGACAGATTCCTGCCACGCAACTTGCTTCTTAATGTGCTCATGAGCATTGAATAGCAGATCGATATGTTATGGCAGTGACCCTCTACCATGCAAATGCCGTGCTTGGTGCCAGCTACCGTGATATCAGAATCTGATGCTTCCAGCTCTTCAAACGTCGGGTTGAACTTCCAGTCGCTGCCAACGCGTGCTACCTGAACAGCCCCAACAGGACCAAGGAACGGTATCTGCGAAATAGCCAGTGCTAAGGAAGACCCTAAAATAGAAAGAATGCTGGTAGGGAACTTGCCATCAGATGAATAGACTGTTGCGAGCAACTGTACTTCGTTAAAGTAGGTTGCAGGGAAGAGAGGTCTGATCGGGCGGTCGATAAGACGCGAAGTGAGAACTTCGCTGTCGCTCAGTTTGCCTTCGCGCTTGAAGTAGCCTCCAGGAATTCTGCCCGCAGCTGATGTGCGCTCGCGGTATTCAACCGTCAATGGAAAGAACCCCAAAGCGTCTTTGGGTTCTTTGGTTGCAACAGCAGTACACAGAACAACGCTGTCACCGGCTTTAATCCAGACGGAGCCATCAGCTTGTCGAGCGTAGCGGCCAATTTCTACCTCAATGCCCTGGTCTGCAAAACGAAATACTTTATTCGACATGTTTACACTAACCCGTGCGTCTTGAGCGATTGCACAACATTGTTATAGCTTGCCTCATTATTTTTTTTCAAATAATTAAGGAAAGAGCGGCGTTTGCCAATAAGCATCATTAGACCACGCGTTGAAGCAAAGTCTTTTGGTGCCGCTTTAAGATGGTTTGAAATTTGTTTGATGCGCTCAGAGAGCAGCGCAATTTGTACTTCGCAAGAACCAACGTCATTTGGAGATTTACCAAATGCCTTGATTAGTTTCTGCTTTTCTTCTGGACGGATCATGTATTATACCTTACGCGGTTTGTTTTTATGGTAGGCGCGAGCGGATTCGAACCACTGACCCTCGCTACGTCAAAGCGATGCTCTGCCAACTGAGCTACGCGCCCCTGTTTGATAGTTTATTGCTGTGTTAACGATACTGCTTGCAAGCCAATCTCTAACTGTTCTTCCTCGCGGGCTCGTTTTTCCAGGTCTGATATTTCTTCGCCAATATACTTGGTTTTGAAGCCAGAAACACCGGTACCAGCAGGGATTAGTTTACCAATTACAACGTTTTCTTTCAACCCGTAAAGGTAATCTACTTGTCCTACCAGCGAAGCCTCGGTCAATACCCTGGTTGTTTCTTGGAAGGAAGCTGCCGAAATGAAGCTTTCCGTGCCCAGCGAAGCCTTGGTAATACCCATAAGGATAGGCTTTGCGGTAGCGGGTTTTTTCCCTTCAGCGAGCAAGGTCTTATTGACAGACTGTAACAAGAAGCGGTCAATACGGTCACCGGCAACGAACTTAGTTTCACCTGGATCGACCACACGGACCTTGCGAAGCATCTGGCGGACAATGAGCTCAATGTGCTTGTCGTTGATATTTACGCCTTGCAGAGTGTAAATTTCTTGAATCTCACGCACAAGATATTTTTGAACCTCATCCGGGCCAAGAATACGCAAAATGTCGTGTACGTTCGGTACGCCCGAAGTAAGTGCATCACCAGCTTTGACACGTTCGCCATCTTCTACGTTCAGGTGGCGGCTACGTGGTACGCTGTACTCGAACACTTCGCCTTCATCTGTGGTTACAGTGATGCGACGCTGTCCGCGGTGCAAGCCACCAAAGCGTATGACGCCATCCGCTTCAGAT
>RGUK01000388.1 GCA_010027825.1 bacterium | reverse complement strand
TTTGTTGTCGCATTTGATAGCGGAAATGCAACAGCATCACAGCGTCTTCGTATTTACGTGAACGGAGTTCAATACTCATTTGCCAGCAACCCAATTGGATCAAACGATGAGTATTTTATAAATACAACAGACGCTCACTTTCTTGGTGCCCCGCCGCAGTTAGCTGAGTTTTTCCCCGGCTACCTAGCCGACATCCACTTCATCAACGGTCAAGCACTCGACCCCACCAGCTTCGGGGAGTTCGATGCCACCACCGGCGTGTGGAATCCCAAGGCATACACCGGCACCTACGGCACCAACGGCTTCCACCTTGATTTTGCGGATAACAGCAGCAACACCGCCAGCACATTAGGGAAGGACACTAGTGGCAACTCCCCGGCGAATAATTGGACCCCGAACAACCTTAGTGTTGTCTCTAGTTATTCCACAGTTGTATCTAATATTGCTAGCGCTGGTACTACTTGGGGAAATATAAACAACGCATTTGATGGCAATACTGGAACATACGCAGATGGCACTGGCAACAATGGAACTGTCAGTACGATCACATTTAATAAACCATTAACAGGCGTAACGCTGCTCGAATATTATTGGGGCGGCACTTCTACTTATGGTTACAACTCAACTAACGTAGGCACAGGACCGTCCAGTAGCAGCCCAGGATATGTAACCGCTTATTCTGGTTCTGCTATTACCATTAATAATCTACGGGCTGTTAGCCAACCTGGGGACGGTGTTGTACGTGTATACGCAATCCGCGTCAACGGAACAGTTCTAACAGGTTACACCGAAGGAAATCCAGCAGGCAACGACAGCCTCGTAGACGTTCCCACTAATGGGGCGCAGACGGATACCGGAGTGGGGGGTGAGGTGAGGGGGAATTATTGCACGTTGAATCCATTAGGCAATGGGTCAAGCGCTGCACCCACATCTGGTCTATCAAATGGCAATCTGCAACATTCGGGATCGACCACTGGCGGATTTCCTGGCACCTTTGCGATCCCCGTCGGCAAATGGTACTGGGAAGTAACGCTTGAAGCTATTACTGCTCCCTTCGTGGGAATCTGCAATGACTCAAGGAGCTTGACCGCAGACCCCGGAATCACGCTTACTAATGAATACGGTTTTTATTTTAACCCTACAATTAACTACATGGATGGAAGCTCTAATCCTTGGAGTACGGGTTCAGTTTCAAATGGGGATGTAATTGGTGTTGCGGTAGATGCCACTGATTACACAAATGTCAAGTTGTGGCTCTCCAAAAACAATACTTGGTATAGCAACGGTGGGGGGGCTAGCGGGAATCCTGGGGCGGGAACAAACGCTATTCAAACGATTACCACGAACAAAACGCTTTATCCATTTTGTGCCATCCGAGGAGTTGGTAGTTCCACTATGCAAGCCAACTTCGGCCAACGTCCCTTCGCCTACACGGCACCCAGCGGCTTTAAGGCGCTCTGCACTACAAACCTGCCCGCGCCATTAGTCACAAAGCCTAATACGGTGATGGACGTTGTGCTTTATACGGGCAATAACAGTACTCAGTCAATAACCAGCCTGGCATTTAATCCTGATATGGTGTGGTCAAAATGTCGTAATGTGGGAAGGTCTCACAGGCTTAGCGACGCAATTCGCGGCTCAAATGTAGATCTTTATACAGATACGACTGCATCAGACAATTATTATGGTAGTGGCTCAATTACAGCGTTTACTGCAAATGGGTTTAACTTAGACAATTCCCCTTCCAGCCAATACAACACATCAGGCGAGACATACGTTAGCTGGTGCTGGGACGCAGGCACCTCAACTGTATCCAACACACAAGGCAGCATCACTAGTCAGGTGCGGGCTAATGTGACTGCGGGATTCTCAATTGTTAGCTGGACGGGTAATGGTACTCTTAACGCATCTGTGGGACATGGTTTAGGCGTTTTACCTAAGCTGCGGATCACAAAGAACCGCACCACAGGTGGAACTAATTGGCCCACACACACCACTGTTATTGACGGGTCGTTGGATTTTCTTTCTTTAAATACAACTGCAGCAAAAGGAGATTCTGGAGAAAACACAGACACAAGCAGTGTTTTTCATATTTATGGCGATACGGCTTACGGAGCAAGCGGTCAAAATTATATTACTTACTGCTTCGCCCCAGTAGTCGGGTACTCTTCTTTTGGCAGCTACACCGGCAACGGCAGC
>RGUK01000387.1 GCA_010027825.1 bacterium | reverse complement strand
GGTGCAAGTAAGCTTCGGTTGATGTTTTGAGCAAGTGTTCTGCTAGGTGCGCTCCCGCCCGATCATCGGGCAAGCTTGCGCCTAATAGAATGCAATTGCTAGTATGTTCCAACATTCTCTCCGAAACGTCGCTTCCACGTCGTTCGGATTGTGTCGTTTTGGTTGTCATAGTGCGTTTCCTTTCTTTTATTTTTTGTTAGGCCATCCCAAGCGGGTTTGACCTCTCCTCCCCTCAGTGACGAGGAGAGACGAGGGAAAACTACTTTTTCCGATTTTTGGGTAGGACTAGCCATACAAAGGCCAATAATAAGCCTCCGTGTAGCAGTCCGAGGGCATAAACTTGTGGCGTGTTCATTTTTGATTCTCCTCCTTTCTAAATGGATTCATTATCCATTCACCTCTTAACGTTCTGATTTCGTATGCTGACCATTCCAAGCCTTCTTGGATCAGCCAGCGGTGAGCCGATGAACAGGATTTGAACCTGCGGATCAGTTTTCCTTTGGGTGAATAAACGCCCCAACTCATTTCCGCCCCTTTGCTTCGTCAAGTCTCATGTTATACAACTCCTCAAGGCATCCGTTGATGTCCATGGGGTCATCCGAGTAGGTTGCTGAAGCGTAATCGCCCCACCAAAACCCATCAACTTTCTGTTTTGCCGTATCAATCCAAATGTTAGGGCCACCAAAGGCAACTAGGATTCTCGCACCAATAAAAGTTAGGTCTCCTTGCGTCACCCATTGAATATCCAAGGCATCATCCAAGTAATCCAACGCGCAGCGTTTTCATAGGTAGAGAATCTGCCCTGAAACCTTCCATTACAATCTAATACTATGAAGCAAAGATTCATTCCCGCCCCTCTGTCATGCTCATATTCATTCCCAAGCATGCTAGGATTGTCTCATACGCTTCAAGCCTTGATGTTGCTTCAAACTGTAGGCATGGCATACCGAAACCATATTGATCCCTTTTCTCGAAAACTTCCACTAGGTAAGTTTTCAAGCTTTCTCCTTTCCCATGATATAATCATGAGCCGCCTGTGCCTTAGCAGCAGCATAGAATATCATTTTGGGATCATTTTTGAGGACGCGGGACCAATTCTGACAATAGGCCACAGCGTTTTCCTCGACTTCAGCGCGATTAATTCCCGATGATTGGCAGAGGAATTGCGCGCCAATCTCAGCGACTAGCTCCTCCTTCGCGTATTTTTCGCTCCCAAAGTTTCCGCCTAAGTCGCGCTCTAATCGCGATTCATGCCCCGTTGCATGCGTCAATTCATGGAACATAGTGTCATAATATGCGCTTGCACTTGTCCAATGCGCTGTTTTGGGTGGCATGTTCACAATATCTTGGCTAGGGATATAGCAAGCGCGCGAGCCATCCACTATCCTAGGCGCGCGCGGCATGCGTTTTTTCATGAAGCGAAAGGTTTTCGCTTTCTCGTTTCCAATGTTTTCTCCTCCTTCATTCTCTCCACTCTTTTTAATCGTGGAATAGAATATGACAGGCCATCCCTTTTCTCCTTTTCTAACTTGCGCGCCAAGGGCGGCGGCTTGTTTATAGGTTAAGAAACGGGGATCGGGGTAATGACTCGCGAGGTTTAATACCAGCGCGTTCACTCCCCTATATTCGCTGCCGCTGATCGCATTATGCGCAGCGACACTGCGCCAAGGTTTGCGCCATGGTATCTCACCCTTGCCTAGTGCTTCCACTATCTTTTCGACTATTCGGTTTGTTTGTTCGGTTTGCATTGTGTATTTCCTTTCTTTTTGGTTTGGTTAGATTGCGCCGATTGCCTTGTAATACTTCGCCGAAAGGTTTTGAGAAACCATCTCGCAAAGTGCTTCACAAGTTTCCGCCTCATGATCTGAATCAATACGATTCGCAGTCGAGGCAATTTCATGGAGAAGATCGCCAAGGCTGGAAAGCGTTTCAATCGTCACGATTCCGTCTCGCAATTCCTCAAGAATACTCGCGGCTGTGTCCAGATCGTCACGCTCGCAACGATTGGCGAAACCTTCGGATATTTCGAGGGAATCAAATCGCAGAACTTTAGCCGACTGCGTTTCGGCGCTGGTTTGTGTGTTGTTCATACAATCAAACTAAAGCCGATTGCCTATAATGCAATCGATATTTTACTTTCCCAACGGCCAGGCGTATGTTATTAGATTCACTTATGGATGACATTAGCGTGACTCCAGACGCACCAGAAAAGGC
>RGUK01000386.1 GCA_010027825.1 bacterium | reverse complement strand
CGCAGCCTGGCTAGAGCCACTGGGCACGAAAAGCCGCTAGACATACATGCCAGCTCTGATAGAATAGTAGGCATTCTCCACTTAGTTCTTTTTCTTAGTTACAGATAGAAAATCAGAGTTAAAGCTAAATGTCTGTCGACTGAAAGGTCCATGCGATCATGAAATTTGATACTTATGCTATTTTTCAAAATGGCGGTAAACAATACCAAGCCATTCCTGGCAAAACCGTAGCCATTGAAAAACTTGACGGAAACACCGGCGATAGCGTCTCCTTCGGTGAAGTTGTAATGCGTAAAAGCGGCGACAACAAATTCGAATTCGGGCAACCTTTTGTAAAAGGCGCTACCATCAAAGCTAGCATTGTCAAACAAACCAAAGGCCCAAAAGTAATTATTTTCAAGTTCCAACGCCGCAAAAAACGCCGAACAAAGACTGGCCATCGCCAACCAATGACTGTTGTTCGCATCGAAAGTATCTAGCTGATTCATGACACTCAAAAAATGTTCTTTTAGCGAACTTGGTCTTTCCAAAGAGCTCCTACAAGCAGTAGCTGATCAAGGGTTTGAAGAGGCTTCTCCTATCCAGGCAGAAGCCATCCCTGTTATCCTTGGTGGCAGCGACGTTATAGGCCAAGCAGCAACCGGCAGTGGTAAGACCGCCGCGTTTGCTATTCCCGTTATCGAAAAAGTTAATCCCGCCCTCAAGCGCACGCAGGTCTGTGTCCTGTCCGCGAGCTTGCTTTGCAAGTTGCTGAACAGTTCAACAAGTTTGCAGCGCATAAGCGTGGCTTGGTGGTACATCCGGTATTTGGTGGGCAATCCATTGAACGCCAAATTCAGGCACTGCGCCGTGGCGTACATATCGTCATCGGGACCCCTGGTCGTATTTTAGACCATATTGCCCGTAAGACTATTGACCTGGCCAGTGTTGAGATGGTTGTTTTGGACGAAGCAGATAAAATGCTCGACATGGGGTTTAGAGAGGATATTGAACGCATTCTGAAAAGCGCTTCAACGCGCAAACAGACGCTTCTTTTCTCCGCAACCATGGCCCGTGAGATTTTGGCGCTGACCAAGCGTTACCAAAACGATCCTGTGCACATTAAAGTGGCGCATGAGAAGGTTTCGGCACCAGCAATTGACCAGCTTTACTTAGACGTAGAACCAGGCCAAAAGCTGGACACCGTTACCCGCCTTATCGACTTGCACAACCCGCAATCGACGATTATTTTCTGCAACACCAAGCGTCGTGTAGATGATTTGGTGAATGACCTGAAAAATCGTGGGTACCAGGCGGTTGGCATCCACGGCGACATCACCCAAGAGAAAGACGAAGATTCTTACGTCCACCGCATTGGCCGTACCGGCCGCGCTGGCAAGAGTGGCACTGCGTTTAGTTTGGTTTCCCGCCGTGAGTTTTACTCATTCAAGGACATTAAGCGTTACACGCAGGCTAACATCAAGCGGATTAGCATGCCTACAGACCAAGAGGTTGCTGCTACCCGCCACGCCAAAGTACTCGACCTGATCAAAAAAACAATTCAAGACAACAATCTGGGTCCCTACGCAAATATTCTTCAAGCGTTGCTTGATGAAGACTTTGCAACCCTTGACGTCTGTGCAGCGCTGCTTAAACTCTACATAGAAAAAAAGTAGCACTGTTTTAAAACGTTACTAAGAGCATCATACCGAGCTGTGACGATCTACCCGTAGGTCAACGCAACTTGGGTGGTGCTCTTCTTCATTCAACCCTACAAAACGCATTGCAGCAGGAACAATCGCCATGACCCCAAAACGGATACTCCTGTATTACAAATACGTCACCCTACCACAGCCAGAAGCCATCCGTGCCTGGCAGCAAGAACTATGCCAGTCGCTTAACCTAACTGGACGGATTGTCCTGGCCACAGAGGGAATTAATGGAACCGTATGTGGGACGCTAGAGCAAACTAACGCGTACATCGCAGCCATGAACGCCCACGAGTTCTTTGGGGGCATAGATTTTAAGGACAGTATCGTCGACGGACAGCACGAGTATTTCCCCGGGCTACAAATTAAAGTAAAGCCAGAAATCACCCACCTTGGGTTAGACACCACCGCTATCACCGCGGCGGACGCCGGGACTCACCTCACACCTGCGGCATTTCATGAGGCGATTAAAAATGCTAACGCCAACACGGTGATTTTGGACGGCAGAAATGTGTACGAGGCTGCAGTCGG
>RGUK01000385.1 GCA_010027825.1 bacterium | reverse complement strand
GGAGATGCGCCTTGATGGAGGAACATCACTTGAGGACATCAAAACGGGCAAGTTTGTGTGCGTTGATGGCCAGGCGTATCGTTTTTTCTCCCTCATTACTGACTTGGAACTGCAGGTTACCAATCCTGATATTTTGCTCTTTCCCCCCGGGGAAAGAGAATCGCTGTTGACGGACATGATCAGCAAGCGCGACATGTATGCTAAAGTCTCGCTTAAGCCTATGCTGATGATCGACAAGCACAAGCACCGCATGCCGGTAAAAACTATTCCATCACACTTTGCTGCTGTGTACGAAGCAACAGCCCATGACGTTGCCGATATCTTTGGCGATGAAGAGCAAGACAAGCGCTATTTTAACATTGGCATGCCGCTTGATATGACCACACCGGTATGCATCGATCTTGATCGTTTAGTTGAACGAAGCAACGGCATTTTTGGCAAAACGGGCACGGGTAAGACGTTTATCACCCGTCTGGTGCTTGCAGGGCTCATTAAAAGTGAGCGTGCGGTTAACCTGGTGTTTGATATGCATAGCGAATACGGCTTTCAGGCGCGCAAGGAGGGTGGCGGCCATGCTTTTGTCAAAGGCCTGAAGACATTATTCCCTAGCAAAGTTGCTATTTTTTCCCTTGACCCTGATTCCACGCGTCGGCGTGGTTGCAGCCCTGATGTTGAGGTGCTGCTAAGCTTGCAGGACATTCGGGTGGAGGATGTTATGCCGCTGCAGGACGAATTGAATCTGCATCCAACGGCGTTGGAGGCGGCTTATTTAATTGCCAGCAAATACAAAAATGACTGGCTGCGTGTTTTGCTGGAACAAGAAACAACCATTAAAGAATTTGCCAGCGAGGTCGGCGCACATGCCGAATCAGTGGGCGCATTGTATCGTAAGCTTAAGCGTCTTGCAGCCTTTCCTTTTATTAGCAGCCAGATAGGGGCAACCTCGGCCATAGAGCGCATGGTTGAATATTTAGACCGTGGCATTCACGTAGTTTTAGAATTTGGCAATCAGACGTCCATGCTTTGTTATCTGCTTGTTGCCAATATTGTCTCGCGCCGCATTCACGAGGCGTATGTTGCTAAGACGGAGGCCTTTCTTGCTTCTCAGCGTGCAGGCGATCAGCCACGCCACTTGATCATCACCGTGGAAGAGGCCCATAAATTTTTAAATCCTGTAGCAGCTAAGCAAACAATTTTTGGCATTATTGCGCGTGAAATGCGCAAGTACTACGTCTCGTTATTGGTAGTTGACCAACGACCTTCTGGCATTGACCCTGAAGTTCTCTCACAAATTGGCACCAAAATTATTGCTCAACTGAACGATGAAAAAGATATTCAAGCTGCCTTGACCGGCGTCAGCAATGCTGGTGGCTTGCGGTCTATCCTTGCCACGCTTGACTCTAAAAAACAGGCCTTAGTGATGGGCCATGCAATGCCAATGCCGGTGGTAATTAAGACGCGCGAATATGACGAGACGTTCTATCAAGCAATCGGAAGCACCAAGGATGCCAAGGGCCTTATCGACGAAATTTTTTGAGCCGCTGCACGCGCGTTGACGCTTCTTGCCAAAAGAGCTACCATGACCCAGATCGATCATTGGTGGTTACTATCAAAGGAGAATAAAAATGAAGAAGTTACTCGTAGCAGCAGCAGCGCTTACCCTGGGTAGTGCAGTTTGCATGCGCGTAGATGCAGAAGGAACCAAAGTGAGCGAAGCAGGAAAAATTGTATCAATCGATAGCTTGATGATTTTGCAAAAGTCACGTGAGGGTCAAGAGCTCTCGAGCAAAATTCAGAAAGAAATCGAGTCATTCCAGACTGAGATCAAAAAAGTGCAAAAGGAACTTGCTGATGCACAAGAATCGCTTGGCAAGCAAGCAAAATTGCTTAGCAAAGAGGCCTTGGAACAAAAGAGCGAAGAGCTGAACGGCAAGCGCAAGAATTACGAGCGCATTTTTGCCGACAAGGAAGAGGTCCTGCGCAGCAGCATTCAAAAACAACAGCTTGCCCTACGCGACCGCCAACTGCAGATTATCAATGGCGTTAGCGAAAAAGAAGGCTATGCAGCAACAATCGACAAAAATGCGCCAGGGTTGTTATTTGTTTCCAGTGCAATCGACAAGACCGATTACATGCTCAAAGCAGTCGATGATCGTTTCAGCGCAAACACCAAGGCAGCTACTATTGCCAAAGCGCCTGCTGCTTCTGTAGCAAAAGTA
>RGUK01000384.1 GCA_010027825.1 bacterium | reverse complement strand
GGCTTGCTCTGCATCCTTGGCGGCTTTGGTCTCGTCATCCATGTCAGCCACGCTGTACTTGGTGAACCACTTGCCATTAACTTCTTCCACGCCATCACGGAAAGCAGTCTGATAACGAGTCGGTTGAGCTTGCGGGCCTTCAAGGACCACATCAAAGCCCATGTCACCAATCAGACCAACCGTCAGTTGTTGCGGGAAGGACGTAGTAGGGAAGGCAGCACGGAACTCAGATTCCGTAATTACCACTCCAGTATCTTTGTTACGAAGTTCCATGTTTGCTCCTAAGCAATTGCTAGATTGTTGCCATAACTGAAACCAAATTTTTGATGCCGCGCCCGCCATTCAACGGTCGTTTTTTTCATTTCAAGAGCTTCTGCCGCTGCTTTTGCAGTTGGGAAAAAACCATGTGGGTCTCACCACTAATTGCAACGATCACCTTTGCTTTAACTTCTGGACGATGCATAGGGTTGTTTTTACCCAATGCCCAAGGATGAGGCATACCACGCAACGAATTGGATTTCTTTTGTCTTGTTTCGTTGCTATCACGCTTGCCTAGATTGCCATCACGCACATTGTGTCCACCAAGACCAATAAACACATTGCCCACTTCATAGCAACCAACATCACCTATGCGGCACATGCAATATTTTTCCGCACCACGCCCCCTTTGATCCCACTTATCAGATTCAATCCAAATCTGTTTCCATTCATCAAAAGTCAATACAAAGCCAATCCCACGCTGTTTAGAAGCCAATCCCACGCTGTTTAGCATTTGATTTCTGCTGTGTATAAGCTTTGCGATACGGATCTTTAATCATTACGCCACGGCCCAGAAAATATAGGAACCACCATTGGCATTGATAGCCGCAGGCGCGGTGCTGCTAATCTCAAACCCTGCGCTATATGTGTCAACGTAGTCGGTGTTGGTTACTTCAGCAGCGGTGCTGTTCAAGAGAAGGTACGGGTCGTTACCGGCCACAATACCGCGTGCGCTGTCCCACACATACCAATCACCAGTCGAGTCAGTGCGCTTAATCAGGACGAACCGCGCACCACCAGTAAAGCCACAGTTAATAGTCTGGGTTGTTCCCGTGCCTGTGTAACTGCCTACTTTGGAGACACCGGGGCAGGTTGCAAATAGGTAGCAAACGTAAGTTCCACCTGATGCGTTAGTTCCAGCGTTTGTCCCAACCGAAAAGACGGCATTTGTTGGAGTCGTGCTATTCCAAGGCGTGATACTTGAACCGCCCACAGCAGATGATAGATTTAAACTTATCTGCCTGTCATTTCCCAATGCGCTTTGATAGCAGAGCCAACTATTGATTGAATCCAGCAGTATTACCTTCAGCGGCTGTACTTGACGGAGGCAAATAAGCAGTACCTCCGCGCAAACGGTCATCAAACATACCAACAGCGCCGCCAAATCCAGGTCTATTTTGAAAAATAGATAAATCTGGTGGAAATGAAGTTCCTGTTAATGTTTGACCAGCAGCGCCTGTTCCTGTGTAAGCAATAGGCGCAAACACACTCGTACCACTCGTAGGCACTTTCATCGGGCCTCGACGGATGGCGATGTAGATGTAGGTTCCGGCGTTTTGATTATACGTTGCACCGGCTGATATTAACTGAAATCCGGTAGCATTAGGCGAAAATTGAACCGCTGTGCTAGACTCAGCAGCAGCTGAATTTGGAACAAGAACTGCCGTATTCTGAACTACAGATAGCCCACGCATATTATCTGAAATTGTCCAATCAGTTCCGCTAGCATCAGCTCGCTTAATTAAAACCCATTGTGGCTCCCACCCAAGATTTATTACTGGCCCGTTAGAAGAACCATTCCCCGTATACGACCCACACGAAATCACATTGTCATTACCTGTCAGGCCAAAGCCACCTGCGTTGTGGGCAAAGAGGTAGGCGACGTAGGTTTGGCCATTTTGGTTAATTGGATTTTGCCCAACGCCATCACCTACATAAAACACCGAGGATGTTGGTTGTGTGTTTGTGAACGCTAGAGTCGAGTTCGCAGCCGCTGTTGTATTCAAAGCCAAATACGCAGTGGCTGGGTTGCCTCCGGGATCAAGGGAGCGATGGTATACAAACCAAGCACTAGTTGTAGAGGTGCACTTGATTATCATGCAGCCGGGCACAGCGCCGAGATTGTGGGAAATCGTCTGCGCCGCACCCGTCCCCGTATACGTCACCACATCAAAGAACTT
>RGUK01000383.1 GCA_010027825.1 bacterium | reverse complement strand
TGCGCAAGGTTGCGCCAAAACGAATTGCTAGCATGGCCCTGTAAAATGCCCGCCGTGATCGGAATCATCGGGTAGATACAGGGGGTAAAGCTAACCAGCAGGCCTGCCAAAAAAGCTACGAGAATGAGCTCGGGCGATACGGTCTCTTGCCCGCTAGCCTGGGAGAGGAGGGTGTTGATATCCATCAGCATCCTTTTTATGAAAAAGGGACGCCCACACGGGCGTCCCTTTTGGTAACGATTGTTTTGAAAAGCTCTTTAATTAGTGCTCTTGCTTTGAGGTGTTTTGTTTTGTGCTGCTGGTTGTGTGTGCGTTATGCGGCGCGAGGTAGGACGTGCTGGAGCCTTTCTTTGCCCTGAAGCTGCTTTTACAGCAACTTTCTTTACAGTCGTTGCTGCTGGTCTAGCAACCGTTTTGGTCACTGGTGCCGCTGCCGTTGCTAGAGGAGCTGCTGTAGGCGTAGCCTGAGCCGCTGGCTTAACAGCTACTTTTTTGACTACTTTCTTTGAGCTGATCTTGCGCCAGCGCGTTCAGGGTCATGCTATCGCTTGCAATGGTGTTGCCGTCAGCGTCAATCAGGGTAGCATCAATGCTGATGCTCGACACGTCAGGAGCGTTGCTGCTTGAAAGTAGGTCGGCCAAACTCAGCTGTGCAACCGGTGTAGGATTTGCAAGTGTTGGTGCTGGCAGTGGGATTGGCAGATCCTGAGGCAGCATAAGGGCTGGGCCTGCCCAACCGCATACTACTGGTCGCTCCTTTTGTACGCTTGGCAAGCTAACGGCAATGACTGGTGCCAATTGTGCAATTGCCGGTGCAGCTATAGCAGGGGCATTTGCTGCGCTGATGTAGGTTACCGGTACCACAAGTTTGGTGATAAAGATGTTGCCAGCGGCATCATTTGCCAAGCCGCAACCATTTGCGTTGACGGATATGCTTGCCATACCATAAACATCTTGGGCGGTGTTAGCGCTATTCTTTACCGTATTCCAGCTGAATCCATCGTTTGCCCACAGACGACTGTCAGCGCTGATGGCGTACATAATCTTACTGTTAGCTACCGCTATCTGGCTGATAGTATTACCGGCAGGTAGTCCTGGCAGTTGCGTCCAGGTATTGGCGGTGGCATCAAAGCTGAATGGCAGTCCCTCTGCAGAGATTGCAACTACGGTCATTGCATTGTAAGCGCTGCCGTTCACGCTTATATCCAGCGCGCCTTGCATGCCCGTTGTTGTCCAGTCAGAGCCATTGTAACGAACTACTTGTCCTGTGCTATCAATACCCCAAATATTGTTTGCATCGCCTACAGCGATAGCATTTATCTGACGAGGGGTTTGTGTGGTCAGAAGAGCGAAAGCGTTCTGGTTACCATCGTATTTGTAGACTCCGCCTTGGCTGTTCAGTACGCAGAAGGTGTTGTCGGCGCCGCATGCCAGATCCTCGATGGTCGTGTTGGCATCAAGGCCTGCGGTGGTTACCGGCACCCAAGGGTTGGCACCAGCTGCGCTTGGGTTAAGCTTCCATACTGATTTATTATCAAATGCTGAGCAGTAGAAGTCTCCGCCACCAGCAGCGATAACTTCTGTGGTACCAACTTCAGCTTCAAAGCCGGCTGGAGTACTTTGGGTTTGCAGCAGTGGCATTACGGTAATGTTGGTTAATACTGCTTTGTTACCAGCGGCATCTCCCTGTGAGCCAAATGAGAAGTATTTCCATTGCGCAAGGCCTGGCGTCAGCGGAATAGTTACCAGTGGTGTGAATGCATCAGCGCCGCTGTTAGCAGGCTTGGTGCGTACCACTAGGCTGTTTGCCGGCACTACCAATGTTTTATTTGAGCGTGTGTCAAAGGTACCTACTGGGTGCTCGGTTTGGTTAATTTCTATACGCATATCAAACGGATTATTCGTTCCAGGATTCGCTGCTGTCCAGCCGTTAGGTAATGCCATTTGCTGGCCGAATTTTTTATTGGAAGTGTCGCTTAATCCTTGGAAGGCAAGCATCGTGGTGTTTGCATTGCCACCAAAGGCGAACCACCACGAGGCGTCGTTAACGTCATTGCCTTTGTTGGCATCGCGTGCGGCAGGATTGAACTGAATTGGACTCATTGCAAAGAACAGGTCATGAGCTGTTTGCACGCTCATTTCAATAGCGCCTACACCCGGTGTTGGCAGTGCCCACTGGTCGTACCAGTCAGCAAATGTTAGCCCCGTATTCTGCGCGGT
>RGUK01000382.1 GCA_010027825.1 bacterium | reverse complement strand
ATCAATGACTTAAAAAAAGTTACAAAAAAGTGGTAAAAACATTTGGTAAAGTGGTAAAATGTGGTATCTTTGTGTAACAAAACACAAAACAAACAAAGTAAATCAACACGCCATGAAAAAGTATGTAGCAACCTTAGAAATGCGCAACAGGTCTTTCAATCAAAACAGTTTTGAAACGATTTGGATTGCAGCAAAAAACAGGAAAGAAGCCATAGAAAAGGCAAGGTTCATTGCTCGTCATGACAATGCAAGTTTTGTCAGCATCTATATGGTCCGATAAAAAAAACAGAATGCAGATCGAACGTGACATCATCGACAATTGGAAATCTATTCGCAAGTGGGGAGACGCCAAAGACATCGCCACTCAGGCAGGCGTATCAGTGGAAAGTGTATATCTGGCCTTCCGCACAGGCAAGGCAAGCGACCATCTGTTCAAGGTCATGACGGCCTTCTACATGCAGCGTCAAAGTTTCTACAACCATATTACATCAACCTTAAACGATTACGAATGAAACCGATGTTTCGCATTCCCTTCACCGACAGATGGATGACGCGGTCAGACGCGCATGCCATAGCCATCGTGCTGCTGATGATCTTCGCATGCACGGCAGATTCATGGTTTAACTGATAAAACAAAAATCATGGAGACGATACTTGCCATCACTACTGCGGCTCTTTTGATTGCTGTTTTCGTATGCCTTGGCTTTTATGTTTGCATGGGTGCTGAATCAGACATCCTCGCCGAACAATTCAACAGCGATTTTGCCGTCACAAAGAATCTAATGGACAGCTGCACCAAGCAGGACGCCGCCAAGCTAATCGACGCATTCTACGACAGGTGGGCGGGTCTTGTACCTGAATGGACCATATGCGCGCATGTCATGGAATTGCGTCATCACTTGGAATATCAACACAGAAATATTAAAGAGATCATCTATTCTAAACCAATAAGCAAAAACTGAAATTATGCTAGGCAACAAAGACAGCATCATCTACCTGGCCGTGGCAGACGGCAAGATTGTCCGCAGGGTGAAAGAACCCACAGCCAACAGCCGGCAGCGCACAACAAAGGAAGGCAAGACCGTCCACGAAGAGTTGTACGACTACGCCACCGGCCTGATTACGGACATAACCACCAGGGAAAACGATTTCGGCAAGTTTTGGAACGTAGTCATGACGGACGGCAGCAATACCTACGTCCTGCAGTTCAAGTACAGCGGTGGCAATGCAACATCCTTCCTGAAATCCATACCCAACGCTGACGTGACCAAGCGCATTACAATCATGCCCAAGATGCAGACCGTGGGAGACAAGAAAAGGGCCTCCCTGGTGCTGATACAGGACAATCAGGCCATCCGGTGGAAATGGACAAAGGACAACCCCGGTGACGTGCCGCAGCTGCGCAAGATCAAGGTGAAGGGCATCGAGCAGTGGGATGACAGCGACATGATGGACTACCTTGAAAGGTACCTGATGCAGCATGTCAAGACCAAGCTCGCGAAATCGGCCAACATCGGAGCAGCGGATGCAACCGAGGCCGAGGACGATGAACCTACTTTCTAAACGGCAAAAACACACACCATGAGTAATTACGTCATCAACACGAACACCAAACAACTGACCTTCCTTGATGGCAGGTTTTACTGGACCGAGGACGGGCAGTTTGTGCCATCCGTGACTACCATCCTCGAAGCCTATCCCAAGGACGCAGGATACTACATGTGGCTCAAAAGTGTGGGCCAGGATGCCGACACTATCCGCGACGAAGCAGGGCGCAGGGGTACCACGGTCCATGAGATGTCCGAGGCCTACGACGCAGGTGCCGAGGTGTCGCTGCTGACCGAGGACGGGCATTTGGCGTACAAGGTCTCCGAATGGTCAATGTTTGAGCGCTACGTCGATTTCATACACAGGTTCCGGCCTCTCGTCAACATGTCGGAACAGAATTTCGTGAACCCGGAACTTGGGTGGGCAGGGACCGTGGACCGGGTAATCACCCTGCAGGGCGCGACAATCCTGATGGACATCAAGACATCCAATGCCATCTATCCGACCTATTGGCTGCAACTGGCCGCCTACCGCCGACTGCTTGAGGAATCGGGCATTTTTGTCGATCAGGTGGCAATCCTATGGCTGAACGCAAAGACCAAGACGAACGGCAAGGCAGGCGACATACAGGGCGAAGGATGGCAGCTATTGCGAAAGGATGACACCGTGCAGGACCTTAACCTGTTCGT
>RGUK01000381.1 GCA_010027825.1 bacterium | reverse complement strand
TTGAAGTTATAGCTACACCTTGATTGGGAGTTAATATATATGGGCCACTATTTACTCCACTTAACGCTTTTGCTGCAACTATAGAAACGTCGGAACCATAATTCTGGTTTGCAGAAATTGAGTCAGTCTGGTATGTAAATTCATTCGTTGTGGCCGACAGCACTGTTTGCAAACCATTTATGTTTTCACTTGAAATAAAGTCCTTAGCGGGTATATACATCCATTGGGGAGTTGGTTCAAATTCCCAATCTGGCCCACCGGTAATGAACATAAGTCCGTTGTCCAATACAACACTATTAGAATTGTAATTATACACCCAATTATCATTTGGTAAATCAATAGACCTTTTCCATTTTCTGGTTTTTACATCAAATATGTCAGATTGCCTAGAGCTACCGCCTTGAAATGGAACAATAACCTGATTTGTAGACGATATATATTCCGCACTGTGCCCCCATTTAGATACAGACATACTTCCGGCGGGAGACCAAGTTCCAGATGCTGGGTCATAAATTTCACAAGTTTTTAGTTCCAGAGTATTTACACCCCCCAAATTTTGAGATGCATAAATTGTTCCGGCAGCAGAATATCCAATCCCGCCAGTTACCAAAACCTTTCCATCGGGCAAAAGAGTCGCAGTATGCTCTGAACGCGCATCTGACATAGAGCCGGTGGGTGTCCAAACACCTGTCGAAGGGTCATAAATTTCACACGACGCCAAACACTCTCCATAACTACCCCAAAATGGATAAGCTATAGAGCCACACCCTCTGCGGAAATTTTGAAGTATTTCACCCTCAGATTTTGCATAAGAACTAACTCTTACATCATCTATTTTTCCAGCAAAGGCGGTTCCAGCTTTCGATGACTTGCCAATATACCAATAGCCATTATTGCCACCGCTACAGTTAGCTTGGGCCAAAAACGTAGAGCGCAAAACGCCATTTACATAAACAAACAAATCATAAGTACTTGGATTGGTTGAATTTTGTTTTTTTATAACAGCCAAATTACACCAGCCGCCAAACCAACCATTTGCAGATGAAGACATGGTCACGGCATTCCCGCTACCATTTTCCCATGTGCATGTAAAACCCGCTGTAGTCATACTGACATAAATATCCAGCAGTCTATTGTCATTAGACGCAGAGGTTGCGCCACCAAAACTAATTACAGTTCCGACACCGCTGGCGTTTTCTCTATTAAGCCACATTTCTACAGTCCATTGGCCCTGAAGGGCGGAGACTGCTGTGGCCGAAGTGGTTGAGTTTGCGAGATGTCCACCAGAAAATGTGCGACATTTATTTATTTTTCCACTTACATTTGCAGTTGTTGAACCCGATGCGGTGAGTGTGTATCCATTTGGTCCAGCGTCAACCGCTGTAGAGCCGGAATCATCCAAACGCCACAAAGCCAGCGTCCTACTTTCCAGAAAAGATTCGCGCCCTAAGGGTTTTCCGCCAATTACCAATACTTTACCGTCATTTAGTTTTACGGATTTATGATTTACTCTAGGAACAGACATGGAGCCAGTAGACGTAATTGTGTTTGATACAGGGTCAAATAATTGACATTCAGCTCTGGCCTTATTAGCAGCGCTAGCACCACCAACAATTAAAACTTTTCCATTATTTAACAAAGTCTGCGTGTGTTGAACCATTACAGAAGGTAGCGCTGGACCAGAGCTCCAAGTATTAGATGCTAAATCATATATTTCCGTAGAACTTAAAAACGAAGATTCATTTATATATGAATCGTTTATTCCTCCGGCAACCAGTACTTTTGTGTTATTAGCAAAGGCATTTGCTGTTACAAATATTCTGGGCGTAGACATTGAAGCAACCGCACTTTGACTATATGCGTATTTCACGCTACCATCACTTAGAGTACTATTGCCAGTAAACTGAAGTAGGGCGCAATCTCCAGACGCGAACATTATTTCTGTTACATCATTGTAATATAAGCCGCCTACAATTAATGCTTTGTTACCTAGAGAGACTAGCCCACCATTCATGGTTGGGGGAATTGGATATGAATTTAATTCAAACCAATGAGATACAGTTGAAGCGTCCGTGTATCCGGATGTTGCTGGGTGTATGGTTGGTAATGTAACCATCCCCTCCGCATTTTCAACCAGTATTTGGTCACCAGCAGATAGCCCATGATTTGTAGAGTTTACTGTAACTGTATTCCCAAAAACTTTTACAGATGAAATATCCAAATCGTCTCTTTGAGATGGATAAGCTGCG
>RGUK01000039.1 GCA_010027825.1 bacterium | reverse complement strand
TTACTACACCTGCACGCTCGAATCCTTCTCAGGCGAACGGGGCAACACCAGAAGCTCCGTCCGCTTGGGAAGAGTTTAACAAGAAGAACGGCGGCGCATCGTAGCGGTTGGTTCCATTCCGGTGCGTCGTAAGAGGCTCTCGATTAGTCCCCGAGGGCCTCTTTTTTTTTCTCAGATGTTGTGAGACGCTTTTTCTATGGAAAATCGTTTTCAAAGTTTTGAAGATTATCAGGCGCAGCAACTCGAGCAGATGATTCTTGAAAAAGAAGCAGAAGCAATCCTCGATCAGATTTTAAGTCAGATCAGAGAGGTGAAGGGTTCAGACTCGGTTGTGCTGAAGGAACAAACCTATCGGATTTTAGACTAGATGACACCCGAGGGGGCGGTGCGGAATCAGGTCTGTTCGTACCTGAGAAGCCGAGGCGTGTATTTTTTTCTTCACGACTCGGTCGGGATCTTTGATCCGAAGACCAAGCGTTTCCGTCGGAATAATTCACCCTACCGGATTCGTGGGGTAAGCGACATTCTCGGCATTCTTCCGGGAGGGCGGTTTCTAGCCATCGAGCTGAAGAGTGCCACTGGGGTACTAACCAAGGAACAAAAGTCGTTCCTAGAGGCAATACGAGCGAATGGCGGGGTATCCTTCATGGCGCGTTCGGTGGAAGATGTGAAAGCGGGGCTCGATGGCATCGCCTAAGTCACCCTTAAAGTTCGATTGCCTTAACGCACCGAAATGCTCGGAAACTACGGGTCACGGTTCTGGCCTGTGTGAAAAGTGTAGAACTAAAAAATGCGCCTCGTGCGGGGTGAGTTTTACAGCTAACCTCGCCCGTGCAAACCTAACTCGTGCGCTGTGTGGCGCGTGTGCAACGAGAAAAAGATGGAAGGAAAAACGCAATGCCTGAAGTATATGCATCAGCCCCGTTAGCAATGGATCGGGGTCTCCCGGTCGGTAACTCCGAAGACGCTCAAGGTCGGCGAGCGCTTCATACGAAAATAACTTCTGGAAGGCTCGTAACCGAAGTCTTCGACGAGATCCAAGCGGCTTATCCAAGCGCGACTCAAGAGGTGTACACTTATTTTTTAAATTCGGTTCTAGTGGCAACAGTGACCGTTGACTATACAACCTCCTCAAAAGATTTCATCATTTCTGCGGTTAAGACATGAAGTTCAACCCATTTACGGCAGAACTGGAAGTTAGCGGCGGCGGGGGAGGTTCTTTCCTCCCGCTTGCTGGCGGGACGATGATCGGAACCCTTACCCTTGATCCTGCGGCTCAAACCGGATCAAACGATGCCGCTACGATTGCACAGGTGCAGGCATTCATTTCTGGTCTCATTTGGAAAAGTCCGGCGGCCCAAGTAGCGTTTTCAACAAACCAAAACATAGCGTCTCCGGGCACTCTCATCTCTGGAAGTTATACTGTACTAAATGGCAACACAGTGGTGCTGACGGGTCAAACGGATTCAAGGCAAAACGGGATTTACATTTACAACGGGCCGAGCTCACCCATGACCAGAAGGTCTGACGTTGACAGCTCGACTGAGTTGAACGCCGCAACAATCTCTGTTTTGCTTGGAACCTTCAGCGGTTACGCATTTACTCAGATCACACCCAACCCGGTAGTGGGAACCGATCCCATTCAGTTTGTTTCGCTTGGCAATTCTTATATTGCTGGATCTGGTCTTAATCTTACCGGAAACACGTTTTCCATTCCTTCAAACGCTATCGTAGATTCGATGGTCGATCCTCTTGCTCAAATTGCTGGCACTAAAATTGATCCATCATTTGGGGCGCAAGCGGTTAGCGGACTCAACTTTCAAGCCTTGGGCACTGCGGGTGGTGGCTATTTATTTCTTGAAAGACAAAACATTTCCGGTCCTACTCCCGTTACTGGCATAAATTTATTCAGTGATAATGCCGACCGTTTGACGATTTTAAAGTCTGGCGGGATTTTAAATTCTTTTGCATTCAGTTCAACAGCAAGTCGAGTGTTTACGTTTCCAGACGTAAACGACACGGTTGTGACGCTTGTTGCTGCTCAAACGATTCAAAACAAAACTCTGCACAGCGCGACAATTGGAACCACAACCGCATCAGTCGCTCCTATCGTGCAACCAACTGCACCGGCTGCTCAGGGCGATATTTTTTACACCGCAGGCAACGGTCGCATGGCGCAGCTTCCAATAGGATTGTCCGGGCAAGTTCTCCTAAGCAATGGCATCGAACCCACATGGGCTAACCTATCTCTTCCCTATATTTTAAATAGCTCAGTCTTTGATGATTTTGCCGCTAACTCTATTGTTGGATGGGCGGTCTCAAGCGTAAACACCCCTGCAGCTAACGGAATTTCAACCGGCGTTTTTCCGCAAATTTTAGGAAACTACTATGGCGTTCTATATCAAGCCATGGGATCCGCGGCAACCGCTCAGGGTGCTGGTTGCGGACACTCTAGCAACAACGTTATTTTGGGCGGAAACCTTGCCACTTATACTGTGGAGACTAGGCTTTATCTTCCCGTGTTGAGTTCTGCTACGGATCGTTTTATCACCGAATTCGGGTGGTCGGACAGCAACTCTGGCGCTGCCAACCGTTACTTGCAAATTGCATATAGCGATAACTTGAATGGCAGTAAGTTTGAAATTCAATATAGCAACGGCACAACATCTGGTGTCTTTGATAGCGGCATCCCGGTAGTTGCTAACAACTGGTACAAACTTGCAATCGTAGTAAATCCAGCGGCAAGCCAAGTCCAGTTCTTCATCAACGGAAGCGTAATATTCACAGCAACGACTAGCATTCCAAGCGGGTCATCTCTCCCTGTTGGTTTAAGGTGTAAGACAAGAAAAACAGCGGTCGCAGGTACAGCAACAAGGCAAGTGTTTTGGGATTACTTGTTGTTCAAATCTAATTTTGTGAGTTCGAGGTAAAAATGAAATTTAATCCTTTCACATCAGAACTTGAGACAACCGGGGCGGGTGGTGGTGGTGGTCCACTCAATATCGGTGCTCCGGTTGGTGGTGGTATTACAAACGCTTTGCTCTACGTTGACAGCCTTAACCAATTGAACAATGACGTTCTTGCGACTAGGGATTCTTCAAGCGGAGATTATCGCACTCAGATTGCAGCGCTCGGTTATCAAATGGGTGTGGATTTTAACGTTATTGATGTTTTTAAAAGCGACAATCCCGGCGGAGCTCCTATCTCGCTTGTATTCAATGGTTTCGACGACTGCGGCACCGTTATTGCCGCTTGGAACGCATTGAACCCAAGCAACACGGTAAGCCTAATTGTTGGTCTTCTTACTGATATACCGAGTGCCCAAACGATCAACTTTCAAAACATTAGCTCGATTCAAAATTACGTTGGTTTTATTTCCTCTTTGCCAAGCCTTGGCCCGTCAGATGGGGTTTTAAACGCCTCGATCGACAACAATACAAATAACAGTGCTTTTACTTTTTCCGGAATGAACCCTTCCGGAAATGGAACTTCCGGTTTTGTTAATTACATGGCGGTTGGGAATGTAGGCACGAACTCCCTGTCTGCCATATCTCAGTTTTCAGATCAGACAAATCCTATTTTAAATCAACTAAGCCTTTTTGCGTCCGATGGTGCCACATTCACAGGATACCAAAATTTTGATCAATACCAATCAACATTTGGATATAATTATTCGGGCACCGGGTTTTCGTTTCTTGTGGATCAAATAGGACCTGCTTGGTCTGACGGTAATGATCGTTTTTATCTTCCCACGCTAACCACACCATCCGTTGGTAATTCTTTGGTGGTCAACTCCGTTGTCGGAAATGTTATAACGCTCGGGTGGGGATCATCTGCCGGACTTCCAAACGGAACCGACGAGTTTAGCTTCTGGAATTACGACGCAAACTCGAACACGCAACAGTGGAAAGCCATTTACGCCTATACCGGCACTCAAAGCAATTTCACTGGTAACTCATATTTTGGCGTGGGTGCCGGAGCTCTATCGGAAATCAATCCCAATGGATCAGGTCATAACAATACATCCATCGGTTATTTCTCGGGGAACGCACTTGGTTCAATATCGAATAACAATACCTTTGTGGGAATGCTCGCCGCTAATTCTGCTCTGACCTCTCAGGACAGCGTCGTGATAGGGTTTAGCGCATCTATCGGCGCAACCAACATTCAAAATTCAATTCTTATCAATCCGAACGCAAACATTACCGGGCTTTCAAATCCGATTTACAACTGCGTCACCATTGGGCATGGCTCGAAAAACGGTGGGGATAATAACGTGGTGGTAGGAGCCACGGCATTCGTCGGATCATCAGATACAACCTTACAAAACACGATATTGGGTGCTTTTGCTGCAAATAATCTGACCAGCGGGAACAATAACATTTTCCTTGGTTACAACTCAGGGATCAACAGCTCAATCGCCAATAATAACATTTTTATTGGTGCATTTACTGACGTTCAAAATAACTTTATCAGCAATTCGATTGCTCTTGGGTATGGAGCAAATCTGAATGGCAGTCACACACTTGGAATTGGTGGTAATGCCGGGTCAATTAATCCCGGCGCAATTTACACTATTGACATAAACAACCGCTATACTGACACGGTTGCTGAATCTTATTCTATCAATTATCCAGACCTTGATCCAAACGTCGCTGATGGTGATGGCAACTTGGTGGAGATCAGGCCCGGATCTGGAACCGGGATCGGTCAGCCAAGCATTCTCAGGTTGTTTAGTACGATTCAGGTCAATAGCCCGAACAATAATCAAACCCCAGTAGCCTGCGCCGAAACAAATCGTTATGATCTTGTTAGTTATGGTCGTCGGGTGCTCACTCGAAACATGGGTGCCGGGTCAACCCTTACAGTATCAACAGGTGACTATCTTGTTTATTGCGATCCGTTTTCAATCGGCGCAACGATTGACCTGCCAAACATTTCCGATCCTAACTTGCAAACAGGAAAGATCATCGTTGTAAAAGATGTTCACGGTCTCGCGGGCATTGCCGGGACTTTCACAATACAAGCAACCGGCGGAGAAACTATCGACTTCGCTGCAACCTACACGTTGTCGCAATACGAGTCTGTGACTCTTTGCTGGCTTAACGGGAATTGGGCAATCTTATGAGCTTCAGAACCGCAAGAGAACCGGCCATTTTCATTAACTCGAACTACACGATCAACGCAGACGATCCGGTGGAATTCATAACCGTTAACAATACGGCCCTGAATACCATTGATCTTCCCCCGGTCTCTTTATCTCGGGGTCGTAGAATCACCATCAAAGACGGATCCAATAATTTTCAACTGCATAATTGCGTTTTGCAAACTACGGCAACGATTGAAGGTAATTCTCAATATCGTTTAAAAATATCGGGCGGGTCTTGGGTAATTGAATCCGATGGGACAGCATGGTGGATTGTGTCTCAGTACCTTTCCGATACAACGACGGGTTTCCAGATTTTAAAAACAAAGTTGATTCAGAGTCAGATTCTATCCCTTCACACTTCGCCCCTCGTTCTGATCCAGCCAAAGGTAAACGCTAACGTGCAGATTGTAAGTTGTTTCAGCAAAATGGTGTGGTCTGGCGCTCCCGCAAGTTACAACAACCATCACGTTCAGCTGAGGGATATTGCTACAAGCATAATCTTGGCTGAAAGCACTCAACAGATCCACGATACAAGCGGGGGAACCATTCAGTGGTCAACAACGATCAATGAGGAAAACTTCACCACTACAAACTCAGGTGTTGAAATCATTGCCATGACACCCAACAACAACCCGACAGGTGGAAATGGCAACCTTCACCTAGACATTACTTATCGTTACGTTGATCTAATAACAAATTACTAGGAGGAAACATGGCCCTGATTAAAGAGAAGATTTTACCGAATGGAGCAAAGGGAAATTACTGGAAGATCACAAGAGTGGACGCGATCGAATCAAAGATGATTCTCGTGGTATGGATCACACTTTTTCAAAGCAAAGAGAAAGCGGATAACAACCTTCCCCTCGGCAGGTCTTATTCTATTGAAGTGAAACTAAAATCAAAAGAAGATTTAAAGGGCAATCTTTTAAAAAAGTCCTACGAATCAATCATCGAGAGACTGAAGGGCGCAAGGCCGGTCTTCGCAATGGATGCACCTGGCTCTTTCTATGATGATCTTAAAGACGCGAGTAGTGACATTTGATTGCTCCGTGATACGATCTTGAAAAAGGAGATCAATCATGAAGAAACTCGAAGAAATGTCCCTCGAAGAGCTCAAGGTTTTGTTTTTCGACCTTCAAGAGCAACAGCAAATCCTGAGCGCGAATCTGCAAGCCTTGGTCAAACGAATCAACGAAGTACGAGGCAAAAAAGAGTAGGGCGAAAATGGAGGATGAGAAAAATCTTCGCGATCTGAAGGTTCGATATTACGACCTCCTTAACCAGATTGAGCTGCATCAAAATCTCATCCTCCAACATCGCGACATGATTGAACGCATCACGACCGAGCTCGAGAAGCTGAAATTGGAGATAAAGGCTTCTATATGGGGAAAATAGTTTTAACAAAAGAACTCCTCGAAAGCCTGATTGAGTACATGGGAGAGGAAAAGGTCGAAGCCCTTGAGTTCGATGAGAAGAACTTCCTCGCCTCGCTTAAAGATTACAACGATCAAGTTTTCGGTAGACCGGATGAGGAGTCCTCACTACACTGAAAGCATGAACATCCATTGCAAGTACGACGAACTCGTCAATCCGAAGTCTTTGAAAGAGCATCCTAAGAACCGGAACAAGCACTCGAGTGACCAGATTGAGAGGCTCTCAAAGCTCTACGGCTATCACGGGATGCGATCAAGGCCAAGCTAAAAGAGATGCCCGTCGTGTATCAAGACTTTGACAGCGAGGAAGCCGAGTACGCTTTTATCCAAGCGGATAATGCTATCGCATTATGGGCCGAGCTTGATCTGTCTGGGATCAATGCCGACATCGCAGACCTCGGCCCGGACTTCGACATCGACCTTCTCGGGATCAAGAACTTCGAGATCGATGTCGCAGACAAGGACTTCGAGGCCGACGAAGACGAAATACCAGAGGCAAGGCCAGAGCCGAAGGTCGTCCGGGGAGAGGTTTATATCTTGGGGAATCATCGCCTCATGTGCGGGGACTCGACCTCGATCACGGATGTCGAGCGACTCATTAACGGCGAGAAGGCCGATATGGTTTTTACTGATCCTCCGTATGGAGTCGATTACGATGGAGGTCACGCAACGGAAAAGCGAAGAGAAAAACTAGCAAACGATGATAAAACACTAATGTATTCTGGAGCTTTGCCAATGGCCTACATTGCAAGCAATGACAAAGCACCATTGTATTTATGGTTTGCCGATCGATTTGCAGAAGATGTCTTAAAGGCACTGGAAGAAAACAATTATCAGGTTAGGAATTGGATTATTTGGAACAAAAACCTTGCTCAGTTTGGAGCAATTGGTGCGCAATATAAATCCAAGCATGAGCCTTGCATTTATGCCTTCAAAAAAGGATGTTCGCCAATTTGGGATGGGCCAAATAATGAAGTGACAGTTTGGGATGTTAAAAGAGAAGCAAAAAACGAACATCACCCAACACAAAAACCGGTAGAGCTTTGCGAGAGGGCAATCTCAAATCATAATCCTAAAACAGTTTTGGATCTTTTTGGAGGATCTGGATCCACAATGATTTCATGTGAAAAAACCAACAAGAGCTCTTTTACAATGGAACTCGATCCGATCTACTGCGGGGTGATCCTCGACCGATGGCAGAAGTTCACAGGCAAGAAGGCGCACCGGGAAGACGGTAAGCCTTGGGATGAGATCAAGGGGGAATAATGGGAAGACCGAAGAAGCCCGTCGATCCTAAAATGGTTCAAGACCTTGCCGCTATCGGATGCAAGAACAACGAGATCGCCACCTTGCTCGATGTATCCGCAAACACGATCGAAAGACGTTTTGCGCCTCAATTAAGAAAAGGGCGGGAGAACCTTAAAATGAGCCTGAGACGGTGGCAACTCGAGGCAGCAAAGAAGGGTAACGTCGCAATGCTGATCTGGCTCGGGAAGCAGTACCTCTCCCAGACCGAGAAGGTCGAAGAGAAGATCACCCAGGAAGTGAAGCAGGAAATTATCTACGCAACCGAATGGGCATCGAAGCTCCCCGATGAGACAAACTCTTAAACTCTACACTCCGCATTCGGCTCAGTTTAAATTCCACCAGAGCCCTGCCCGGTATCGGGTGGCGGCCCTCGGACGACAATCGGGAAAGAGCACGATGTGCAATAACGAGATGCTAAAGCGAGCGTGGGAGTCTCCCGGGACGCAGTACGCCTTCATCTCCCCGATCTTCTCGCAGGCGAAGGAACAATATCGCAGGCAGATCAATTCTCTTCCCGATGCTATCCTAAAGCGAAAGAGCGACACCGAGCTCCGGATCGATCTAGTGAACGGCTCGATCATGGAATACCTATCGGGCGATAACCCGCACTCGATCCGGGGGAAGACGCTCCACGGGGTCGTGATCGACGAGATGAGAGATCAGAACCCGGAGCTCTGGACTCAGATCGTCCGGCCCATGCTCGCCACGACGAAGGGATGGGCGGCCTTCGTTAGCACTCCTCAAGGCTTCGATCAGTTCTATGACCTCGCTCAGAAGGCCCAGCTCGATCCCGAGTGGCAGTTCTTCCAGAGCCCCTCGACCTGTAATCCGCTCTTCACTCAAGCCGAGTTTGAGAACGCTCGTAAGGAGATGGGCGAGGCCGAGTTCGCTCAAGAGATCATGGCCGAGTTCAGGGACATTCATAACGGATCGGCTTATGTTTCCTTCTCCGAGGATAACGTCCGGGATTCGAGCCCGTTCCTCCCGCGAGGGTTTACTTACACCGATCTCCTTCCGATCGTGGTTGGGATGGACTTCAATATCTCCCCTTGCGCTTGGGTCTTAGGCCAAGAAAGGAACGGGGTCTTTTATTTCTTCGATGAGATCCACATGAACAAGACGCACACGCAAGAGATGGCGATAGAGCTCATCTCCCGGGTAAGGGCGCTCAATAACCGAGCCCCGACTCAGCTTATCGTAATCGGGGACGCTACCGGGAAGGCACTGAAGACCGCTACAGCCGGACGGTCCGACTACTCAATCCTGTTCGAACTCCTAGACTCGGCAGGGATCCGGTACGAGAACCGGACGCCAGAGGCAAACCCGCTCGTCAAGGATCGGGTGAACGTGGTCAATGCCAAGCTCTGCGGAGCCGACGGGCAGAGGAAGCTCTTCCTGCATCCTAAGTGCAAGCATCTGAAGAAAGACCTCCAGCGTGTTTCGTGGAAGCGTGGGGCGAGTGCGATCCTTGACCAGACGACCGATCCGAGCCTCACGCACATGAGCGACGCAATGGGGTATGTCGTTTATGCCATGAGCCAGATGTGGGAGCCATCAGCCGGGGGATTGCGTGTTATCTACCGTTAGACGACTACTCACGCTCGGGCGATTCTCTCCTCGGGCCCGTAGCTCAGTGGTAGAGTGGACGA
>RGUK01000380.1 GCA_010027825.1 bacterium | reverse complement strand
CTTATCGCCGCAGGAGCGAGCGTAAAGGTAACAGATCAGCGCGGGCATACGCCGCTGCACCTTGCCCTATGGGGAGCCGGCCTGGTGCCAACCGATGAACACCTGAAAAAACTGCTCCTGGTGGTTACCTACCTGCTGCAGGCTGGCGCCAACCCAAACGCCCTTAACGCTGCAGGCTTTCCCGCTGCCTATTGTGCCTGGCGTGAAACCTTAGACTATGGCTTGTGGGAAGAAATTTTTGCCGCCCTGTTTCAAGCCGGAGCAGATCCGCTGCTTCCCACCAATCTTGGCACCCTGCTCAGCGTGATTGAAGAAAGAAAAGCGGCTTTTGCCGAAATATTTCCTGACTGCACCGACGCCATTAACCACATTGCCGAACTGGCCCGCTCGGCCGGCAGCAGGAGGACAACTCCACAGGAGAGAGAAAAGCGTTCTCTATTTGGCAATTAGGAGGCTGAAATTTCTGATAGAAATTGTGGATAACTTGTGGATAACTTGTTAACAAGTTGTTAATAAGTAGAGCACTCACGCCAAAAAAGGCCTCCTAGTAATGAATATCGAACAATGAAGCACGAATAGCTTGTGTAGATCGCCTTTATCATATGAGCAAAAAACTTATCAACAAGTTATCCACAAGTTATCCACAGGTTATCAACAATCAATAAAACCAGCGTTTTGATCGGTTTTAAAAGGGTTTCTTCGTGCTGAAAACTGAGTTATCCACAAAAATCGGGCCGCCTATTACTATTAAATTAAATATAATTATATATAGTAATAATAGTAGGTGTTGTGGATAACTTCACCAAGCCGCGATCAGGCTTTCTATCTGAAAATGTCTGTGTCTGTCCTGTGGCTCAGGGCGGGTGGCTTCCCTTTTTTAGGAAAACAGCTACACTAGTCCCTGTTCGAGAACTTACAAATCTACCTGTTTAGCTATCACAGCTGTCTAGCGGCAAAGGTTAAAATACAGTGAATCTTACCGACGTCATCGAAAGTCTTGTTGAAGAACGCGGCCTTGACCGCGATAAAGTTGTTACGATCGTTTCAGAAGGCATCGCTGCTGCGTACAACAAAAAGTACCCAGGGGTGACCTTTCACGTTTCCTACAACAAAAAAACTGGCAACTTGGACATTGCTTCGGATAAGGAAGTGGTGGCAACGGTTGAGGACGAAGATTTTGAGATTTCGCTGCGCAAGGCAAAGATAGTGGATCCTGAGGCTCAACTTGGAGCCGTAATTCAGGTGCCTTTTGAAGAGCCAATCGGACGCATTGAAATTTTAACTGCAAAACAAATCATCGCTGGTAAGATTCGCGATCTTGAGCAACTTGCCATCTACGATGACTTTAAAGACAAGCAAAATACAATCATCACTGGCACCGTGCACAAGCGCGAACGCGCTGGTTATGCGGTTAAGGTTGGTGAAGTGCTTGCGTTGCTTCCCCACGAAAACGTTATCCCGCAAGAAGCGATCAAGGTTGGGCACCCAATCCGCGCACTGCTTAAAGAAGTATTCCAGGCGGCGCGTGGCGACTATCAACTCATCCTTGACCGAGCATCGGGCGAATTTATTCAGCACCTGCTTGAGGCCGAAATTCCTGAGGTTTTTGAGGGGTTGGTTGAGATCAAGAAAATCGTTCGGATTGCTGGCTACAAGACCAAGGTTGTTGTTTCCTCGAATCGCAAGGAAATTGACCCTGTTGGTACCTGTGTGGGCGTTGGCGGAGCGCGTATCAAGCCTATTTTGCGCGAGATTGGTCAAGAAAAGATCGACCTTATTCAGGCTACTGATACCCTTGAGCGCTTGGTGCGCTACAGCTTGAAGCCTGCCGAAATTGACCGCGTTGAAGTGGTAGACGACAACAAGGTGGTGGTATGGCTTGCCCCCGACCAACGTTCCTATGCGATTGGCAAAATGGGACAAAACATTAATCTAGCTTCTAAGTTGGTTGGCATGGAGATCCAACTTCAAGACCTTGCAAGCCCTCAGCAAACAATTAGTCTTGACGATGAGTACGAGGTCGCGCAGGCCCCTGCTCATGATGAAGTACATGAAGAATAACCTTAGACAGGTGAATTGAGCATGCGCGTATACGAATTTGCAAAAGAGCGGGGAATGACCAGTAAGGACGTTTTAGCCGCTCTGCAAGCTGGCGGCTTTGCTGTATCAACCCATATGGCAGTGCTGACACCGGAAGCGCGTGCGTTCCTCGAAAAAAAACTATCCCCCACGCCAGCGCCTGCTGCGGCG
>RGUK01000379.1 GCA_010027825.1 bacterium | reverse complement strand
CGGAAACAAAGATCGACGAAACCGTGGCCAAGAAACTAAGGGCAGAAAACAAAGAGCTGTGGAGCGTTGTTGCTCCCGCTATCACAACAAAACCGGCCAAGACCGGAGTTCAGGTGAGGTACTAATGTTTGACATTTCAACGGTTAAAAAAACCAAAAAAGCAAAGGCCCCCAAAATCGTTTTAGCGGGTCCTGGCAAAATTGGGAAAACCACATTCGCTGCCTCAGCGCCACAAGCTGTGGGCATCTTAACCGAGGACGGCGCTCACCACGTTGACGCCAATGCGTTTCCTGTTTGCTCGACACTTACCGAGGTTTACGAGTGCGTGTCCACTCTGCTTAACGAAAAGCACGAGTTTAAAACGGTGTTTTTAGATTCTTTAGACTGGCTCGAGCCAATGCTTCACCAAAAGGTTTGCAAAGAAAATAACTGGGATTCGATTGAGAGCCCCGGCTACGGCAAGGGTTATGTTGCGGCCCTTGAGGAATGGCGAGTGCTATTGTCGGGCTTTGATGCCTTAAGGGATCAAAGGGGCATGACCGTCATTTTAATCGCTCACGATAAAATTAGACACATTGAAAACCCAATGAACGAGGGATATGACGCTTATTCGCTAAAGCTTCACGATAAAGCCTCGGCACTTGTTGTAGAGTGGGCTGACATTGTGGGCTTTGCGAATCACAAGGTTCTAACCAAAACCAGTGACGCTGGTTTTGGACAGAAAGAAACAAAGGCCGTGTCCACGGGAGAAAGAGTGTTGTATTTAGAGCCGCACGCAGCTCATTGCGCTGGTAACAGGCTTGGGCTAAAAAACACTACGCTTTCTTGGGCTGCTTTAGCTGACCAATTAACAAAACTAACAAAGGAATAAACAATGCCTACAATCAACTTTACTCTCGACGAATCTCTCCCAGTAATGGAGACGACATCTAAGTATCAACCGCTTCCAGAGGGAGACTACGCTTGCGTTATTATTGACTCCGAAGTGAAGCCGACCAAGGCGGGAACGGGGCACTATTTGCAATTAGTGTTTGAGGTTCTCGAGGGGGACTACGCAGGACGAAAACTTTTTGAAAGACTAAACATTGATAACCCAAGCAGTAAGGCTGTCGCCATAGCAAGGAAAAAAATGACCGAGCTGTGTTCATGCGTGGGAATAGTTGGGGAGCTAAAGGAAACTGAAGAACTCCACAACATTCCGGTTCGAGTTGCCATTGTGGCAGAGGATCCTAAGAACGGCTATGATGCGACAAACCGAATTGTTGGGTATCATAATGTCACCGCTGCGGCTAATGCTACCCGCAAAAACGCCTCAACTACCCAAGGGGCGGACGTAACCAAAAGCAATGCCATGATACAAGCAACAGCCGCAGCGGACCGACATTTTGCAAAAGCTAACCTTCCGTGGGTTAGGTAATGCAATCCGAAAATGGAAATCAAAAGCGCGTGGCTGATCTGATCTTTAAGGCTTACGAAAAAAAGACAGATCAGCCGCGCATCCATCTTGGTGCGAGCGAGATTGGAAAGCCATGCGACAAGGCTATGTGGTATTCGTTTCGCTGGGCCACAGCCAAAAAATACCCGGGCAGAATCCTAAGGCTTTTTAGCACCGGGGTTAGGGCTGAGAGCCGCTTCTTTGACGAGCTAAAAAGCATTGGGGCTACTGTTTACGACAGGTCCCCCGAGACGGGGCAACAAATAAAATTTGAATCTTTTGGCGGGCACTTTGGGGGCTCATGCGACGCCGTTGCCAAAGGGATCCCTTACGAGCCCGACAAGTGGGCTATCGTTGAGTGTAAGACACACTCCTCTAAAAGCTTTGCAGACCTTGTAAAGCAAGGCGTTCAAAAGGCGAAGCCGGAGCACTACGCACAAATGCAGGTTTATATGGGGCTGTCCCAGGGAATAGAGCGCGCCCTTTACATTGCGGAAAACAAAGATAATGATGATCTTTACGACGAATGGGTTGAGTTTAACAGAGAGGCGTTTACTCTTTATTTTACAAGAGCAAACGCCATTGTGAACCTTCCGGTTCCTCCCCTTGGGGTTTCCACAGATCCTAGCTGGTTTCAGTGCAAGTTTTGCGAACACAAAAGCACTTGTCACGAAGAAACCGTGGCTCAGGTTAATTGCAGAACGTGTTCGTTTTCTACACCAAAAGAAGACGGGACCTGGTATTGCTCGGCGCTTAAAAAAAACCTCTCTGTTCAAGAGCAGATCAACGCTTGCAGATCACACATTTTCATTCCGC
>RGUK01000378.1 GCA_010027825.1 bacterium | reverse complement strand
TATCATTATAACATAACACGATCGAATCGAGAAACCGCTCGAGTGACTGATTGTCGACTCAGTCCGGCTTCGATAGCATTCTGATGATTGGATCAGACATCATCTCGTCTGTCAATTCATCTACGCCATCGTTAAGCATGGCGTTGTATGCAAGAGGGTATATAGACTTGGCCGCGGAATACGAATAACGCAGAGGCGGCATTGGCATTGGCTCTTTTGGCTGCCCTTCGGCCAATACATTCTCGACGATCTCCAGTTCGCGGTCGTATATGTGTGCCGACATCATGTGGTGTTCGTACCAGCCTAGTTGCAGGTTCATCTCTTTGGCTATCATCTCTTGCAGCGCCGTAAACAGGAATACGTCATAACACATCACACCCACTATCGATTGAGAACGCATTATCGTCTGCATAACTAGAGCTCCGTCGATTATCCTCAATGCGAAACCTATCGTACAAGGTACGTCTTTGCCCTCTCTGGAATACTTGTTACTGTCGTCTACTAGGTCCTTAGGCGCCCATATCGGTACGAAAGCCCTACGTGAATCGGGATCTTTAGAGAGTATGTACATGGCCTCTTCCACATAACTATCCCATCTCTGCCCGTAATTCGCTCCGTAAAAAGTAGTACCGTCATCGCTTATACGATTGCCGTTAGGATTCCACCTGCATATAGATGCTACATCATCTCTTAGCGCCATGTTGTAACAGACGCTGGCGGCGTTGTAAGCATGCCTTATAGGGCGCGAAGGCAAATCTATTACCCTGTTGCGTGGGTCAGATAACACAAACGTCTTGCTGGTAGACTCTATGTTTGTCATTCCTCTCGCCATGTTTCTCCTGCCGCTGGAATACACCTCTGCGACGACGTCAAAGAACGCCAATGTTGCGCTATCGTAGATCTTCATTCCTGTCCTTTATCGTAATGTCCTGACAACAATCTCTTACCCACTGCTTTTCCGCCCTCTTAGATGGCATGTATATCACGCCTGTCTCTAGGTCTACTAACCTGTATTTGCTAGGTACCCTGGTGGTTATGCGGAGTTCAAACAACACTCCATTCATCTTGTTTGACATCCTCTCGTCGTCGTAGCTATACACTTTCTGAACTCCTGAATGACACACCCGCGGTTTCAAACATTTCAAAAGCCCTGGTGTCTCCGTATTCAGACATATAGACTACGCTGGTTATGCCAGCGTTCACTATCATTCTCGCACACCTGTGACAAGGGCTCTTCACAGTATACAGCGTGCCACCTTTAGTAGAGCTACCATTCAATGCCGCCTGTATTATGGCGTTTTCTTCGGCGTGCACGTCGTTGCACGTGTCTAACGCTGCACCTGATTTTGTCTGTATCCTCAATCTCTGACATTCTGTTTGATGTGGCATACCTGAAGGAGCACCGTTGTAACCTGTAGCTATCACGTGATAGTCTGCCGACAACAGCACAGAGCCAGTTCTCCTCGAAAGACACGTGCTACGTCTTGCTACTTCCTTGGCCATACGCATGTAGACTTCGTCCTTAGAGGGCCTGCTATCTATTATCTTCATCATCACGTTCTCTATATGCTGCGCTGTTGGCAACATTCCGTCTAGGAACAGTGACCTACATTTACTGTTCAACGTGAACTCTTCATAAGCACTGGAGATATCTTCGAACTCTTCTAAGGTCAATTCGTCTCCTTCACGCGCCTCGTATTCCTCTGCGCTTATACTTAGGTAGACGAAAAGGTGATCGAGCTTAGACATCGCGTAATCCATGTCGAAAACCATTTCGGCATCAAATACCCTATCGAAACCTACACCGTATGCGTATTCACTAGGAAAGAACCTGTCCATGATTAAGTCCGGTGAATCAAGACTGGAGAGCATGTTCAAAACCGCTTTGTCTTCGTTCTGGCTATCGGTTACGTTCTTGCCATCAAGCGGCGTGTAACTCTCCTTGTACACCGGCACATTCAAGCGTTCTGAAAGTTGTTTTACCAACGTCGTCTTGCCAGTCTTATCGGGACCTTCTATTACGATTATCACCAGTCGTACGCCCTTATCGTTTGGATTACCTTGTCTACCTGTCCGTCCTGCATCGTTGGATACAACGGTATTGCTACCGCACTATTTCCAATTTCTTCGGCACAATAAGCACCGCTTTGAGAATTCCAATACGGTTGATTTGTTAGCGCCTCATAGAAGGGCATACAACCTATATCGTTCTTGGTCAGATATGATATGAACTTATCTCTGTTCAGAGGTAATACCACGTA